>CALYTX010000008.1 GCA_945487985.1 uncultured Verrucomicrobiota bacterium
AGTGATTTCCAGCACTGGCAGCCCACCCTTCACCAGCGCACGCGCAAGCGGCACAGCCTTTTCAATTTCGTCAATCACGATGACGGGGATGATGCCCGCCTTGCCCATGGTTTCGACCATATCCATTTTTGCAAAATCCTTTCGCGTAGAACTGACAACATCCACTGCTAACGATCTACACGCGCCGAACCGCCGCCAACGAGTTTCTCGACATCGGCGAGCGTAGCCATCGAGGTGTCGCCCGGCGTGGTCATCGCCAACGCCCCGTGCGCAGCGCCGTAGTCGACAGCCTTGGCCGCATCGTTGAAGCGCATAAAGCCGTAGATGAGCCCCGAGGCGAAAGAGTCGCCGCCGCCCACGCGATCGTAGATTTCAAGGCCGGGTCGCTTGACAGATTCGTGCAATTCGCCCTTGTACCAGCAAATAGCGCTCCAGTCGTTGACCGTGGCCGATTTGACGCTCCGCAGAGTGGTGGCAACCGCCTTGAAGTTCGGATAGGCGGCCACTGCCTGTCCAATCATCTTCCGGAATCCTTCCACCGGCAGCGTCGTCATATTTGCGTCGACACCTTCGACCTCGATGCCGAGCGCGGCGGTGAAGTCCTCTTCGTTGCCGATCATCACATCTACATACTGGGCAATTTCGCGATTAACCTCCCGGGCACGCTCCCGACCGCCAATCGACTTCCAAAGCGATGCGCGATAGTTAAGGTCGTAGGATGTGACGGTACCGTATTTCTTGGCGCATTTGAGCGCCTCGATGGCAACCTCGGCGGTAGATTCCGATAACGCGGCAAAAATGCCGCCGGTGTGAAACCAGCGCACGCCTTCGCGCCCGAAAAGTCCGTCCCAATCGACTTCGCCCACCTTGAGCTGCGAAATCGCGGTCAACCCCCGGTCCGCGCACGAGCGCGCGCCGCGGCAGCCGTAGCCGCGCTCGACGAAATTGAGTCCGTTGCGCACCTGCCGGCCGATGCCGTCAAAGGGCATCCACTTGATGTACGATACATCCACGCCGCCTTGCAACATAAAATCTTCTACGAGCCGGCCAACAGGGTTGTCGGCAAAGGCGGTGACGGCGGTAGTCTTCAATCCAAAACAGCGCCTAAGGCCACGCACGACATTATACTCGCCACCGCCTTCCCAGACCTTGAATTCGCGGGCGGTGTGGATGCGTCCGTCGCCCGGATCGAGCCTGAGCATGATTTCGCCGAGCGAGGCGGCGTCCCACCGGCACGAGCCAGCCGGCTTGATGACCAATTCTTCGTTTTTCATACGCTTTAATATCCTAAGAAACGGAGTCACGAACCATGTTGACACGGACAGTTGCCGCAAACATGGGCGCAATCGCCGGTGATGGAATGATCCTTACCGGTCCAGCAATAGGTGCAAAGCTTATCTTCCGGCAACCCGATTGCCTTGACTAAATCATCCACGCGCTGGAACGCAAGCGACGTAAGGTTGAGCTTCTCGCGAATGTACTCCACCATCTGCGCGTATTCGGGCGTATCGGGGTCGGAATAGCGAGAAAGCCTTTCCGGCGACTCGTCCTCATGGCCGCGGATGTAGCGGCGGGTGATAAGGTCATAGACCGACTTTGAACGGGAGAAATTAATGAACTGGCAGGGATAAACGAGCGGCGGACAGGCAATTCGCATATGGGTTTCAAGGCATCCAAGCTGGTAAAGTTTGGCCGCCTGCTTACCCAGCTGCGTGCCGCGGACGATTGAATCGTCGCAGAAAGCAAGTTTCTTATCCTTGATCAATCCGGGCACCGGAATAAGCTTCATCGAAGCGACATGCTCGCGCTGCTTCTGCTCCTGCGGCATGAACGAGCGCGCCCAGGTTGGGGTGTACTTGACAAACGGCCGCGAGAACTTGACCTTCGCCTCCATCGCATAGCCGAGCGCATGCGAAGTTCCCGAATCGGGAATTCCGCAAGCCGCGTCAATTTCAGCGGGATTGCGCCTGGCAAGGGCGCTGCCGCAGCGGTAGCGGACCATCTCAACGTTGCGCCCCTCGTAATAGGAGGCCGGAAAGCCGTAGTACACCCACAAAAACGAGCAGATGGCCATTTTCTCCTGCGGAGGAACAATCGTCTTCACTTCTCCCTCTGCAGTGAGTTCCACCATCTCACCAGGGCCAAGGTCGCGGACGTGTTCGTAGCCAAGATTGGCCATGGCGCAAGATTCCTGCACGGCAATCATCGAACCTGCCTTGCGACCAATGACGATTGGCGTTCTTCCCCAGCGGTCGCGCATGCAGAGCAGCCGCCCGTCGTCAGTGACGATCATTAGCGACATGCTCCCCTTGATTGTTTTTTGCACGAGCCGCGCGCCGTCGCCGAAAGTCGGCTCGGAGGCAATCAGCGCGGAAACAATCTCGGTCGGGCCGACCATTCCCGAGTTGGTCGAATACTGCAACTGCCCAGCATGGCGCTTGAGCAATTCGTCCATAACATCATTGAGGTTTCGGATCAGCCCTACCGTCGTTACCGCATACGTTCCCAGCCGGGTGCACATCACCAGCGGTTGCGGATCGGTATCGGAAATACAGCCGATTCCGGCCTTGCCGGAAAACTGGGAGACATCGCGCTCGAACTTGGACCTAAACTGTGCATTCTGGATATTATGAATGGAGCGCCTAAAACCATCCTTCTCCAAGACCGCCATGCCCCCTCTGTGGGTACCGAGATGGGAATGGTAATCGGTGCCGAAAAACAAATCCGTCACACAGTCATCATTGGCGATTACGCCACAAAGTCCGCCCATAAATCCTCCAATTGAATTGTTTTACATTATACCAAAAAGCGCTATGCAAGGTCTTGCTTCCGCGGAATTGCAAGCGCGGCGAGAAAGATGAACACAAGCGGATATACCGCAAAATCGAGCAATATCGTCTTTGCCACTTCACTTTTCTCCACACATATATCACCAGCCAGTTTTTCGAGTGGGGCGAGCGAGCCGGCCGGACGGGTGATTTTCTCGGCCACACGCGCGAGTCTGATGCCGATGCGGTCGTATTTGTTAGACGCGAACTCGTCGGATTCCTCCACGACTGCCGGGGAAACCAACGCCAGCACCAGAAATGCAACGACTGTAAACACCGCCACGCTTCGGGAAAGACCCGCTCCGAGGAAAATCGCAAAAGCAATCGCTACCGAAAGAATCGCCGTCAGTTCCAAGAGCGCGCGCACAAGATTCCAGCCAAAGCCGTCGGCCTCGACCAGCAGTTTGATATCCCGGCGAGGACGCAGCATCAGGCTACCGCCGCCCTGGTTGGCGAACTCGAGCACGCGTTCGCCGACAACCTGATCAATCATGCCAGCGAGCGGAACTTTCGCCACCGCTTGCGTGATATTGCTCACCACCCCTTCGGCGCAGCCAAGCCGGAACAACCCGCACACATCCTCGCGCGTATCGTAAGTATTGGTGAACCGCAGCTGCACCTTGACCGCGCCTGAAGGGACGAAATCGGGGAAAAACCAGCGCGCTGTTTCATTGGTTGCCACGGTCTGATAATGGTCGGGCGCCTTCGCAGCCAGCAGCCGGATAACCTCGCGCTTGTCCATCTTGCGGACCTCTTCGGGAGTTTCCTCGTCCTGCATGTATACGCTATACATCGCTTCGGCCTCTTCCCACACGCTCGGCAACACGGGCGAGAGCAAATGGTCGCACGGACGCGAAAGATCCATGTCGCTCTTAAGCGTCAGTATCCCGCCGGCGAGGGCGATTTGCATAGTGCCGACCAGCATCAGCGCCAAATAGCGTCCCGCCGCGATTGTGAAAAAACGAACCGGCCTTACAGCGGTCAGCTGCAGGCGCTTGGCCGCGCGTTCGCGGGAAAGGGAACCAGCCGCCGCGCCCGCAAGCGCCATCAGCACCATCGCAAACGCCCCCGCAAGCGAATAGTGAATGCAAATCTGCCGCGCGCCCTCGCTGGTTCCATCGCTCTTGACGAACGCGGGCAGTGCCGTCATCCACAGCACCACCGCCGCCGTCAGCAGATAGAACGAGCGCGAACGGAAGTTCGCGAGCAGTTCCAACTTGACTATTTGCCAGAGCGCCTTCATTGCAGGAACGGCGCCACCTTGAAATCTCGCCCTTCCCCGACTTTAGCGAGGAAGAATTCGTTCAGCGAAGACCCGATTTCGCCAATCCGGCCTTCAGCCACCGCCTTGCCGTGGTTGACAATCATCACCCGTCCGCACACATCCTCGGCGTCGGCCAGCAAATGCGAGGTCATGAGAATCGTCATGCCGCCACGGGCAAGCGTCTTGACCAGCGTCTTGACCTCATTGGTCGAAACTGGATCGAGCCCGCTCGTTGGCTCGTCAAGAACAAGCAGCTCGGGCTTGCCGATCAGCGATGAGGCCAGCGCCACACGCCGGGCCATACCCTTTGAAAACCCGCCCACGGCTCGCCCGGCAACCTCTTCGAGACCGACCATTTCCAGCAGCTGCGTGGCGCGAGACCTGGCCGTGGTGCGGTCGAGTCCGCAAAGTCCGGCATAGTAATGCAAAGTTTCGCTGGCCGTCAAAAACGGGTGAAGATAACTCAGTTCCGGCAAATAGCCTATGCGCTTGCGCGCCTCGATTGAACGCGGCGAAAGGCCGAACAGCCGAATACTACCGGCACTAGGACCCAATAAACCGAGAATCATCTTGATCGTAGTGGACTTGCCGCTTCCGTTCGGCCCCAGCAACCCGAACACCTCTCCACGAGCAACGGACAAATCAAGCCCATCGACCGCCTTCACCGTAGGTCGCAGCCAGAAGTCGCGGAACGTCTTCTCTACGCCAGCAAGCTCAATCACCTTTTCTGCTTCCATCACAACCCTCTCTCCTCGCGTCAGGTTCCACCGACATCGCGCCCTTCGAGCAACGATACCCCTAGCCAGGCGAAAGCCGCAATCGACGGCAGCGTCGCCAGAACCGCGAGGGCTGGATGCCAGAGCGGCAACGATCCGCCCTTGGAGAGCACGTCCGAAAGATAGTAGTTGCCCAACAGCGGCATGGCGGCAAGGAACAGCCCGCCGGCGGCGGTAGTGGCCGCATTCTCGCGCCAGCGCACGGCAAATGCCGCCGATGCAGCGATGAACACCAGCGCGGGCAGTGTCAGCTCCGCGGCCACCGGCAAGAACCTCGCCGCCAGTTTGGCGTCGAAATACGGTACCAATCCCACCACCGACAATCCCAGCAGCAGCACCGTGGCACTCAGCGTAAACCGGAAACGGCAAAAGCGGTTGAGAACCGCCGCGAAAGCCACGCCCCCGACCATCGCCACGAGCGCGAAGACGCGCGAAGGACCGAATACCGCCGCAACATCTCCCGTTCGCTTGGCGATGCGTCCGCCGATTTCCGCGCCGTTGACAACTATCAGCGAGACGGACGCCACCGTCGCAGCAAACACAAAATAAGCTATCGCCGCCCCAGCAATTTTGGCAAGAAAAAATTGCGCGCGCGACACCGAATGCGCCAGGGCCATTTCTATTGTGCCACTGTCGATTTCCCGGCGTATCGATTTGACGGTGCAGAAAACCCCGTAGGCTATGCCGAACACCAACAGCGCCGAAAGCCCGGCGTCGCGCGCCATGCGCGAGGCTTCACCGAACTGGTGATAGTGCATCACCGGCGTCAGCACCGCCAGCGCCATTGCGCTCAACGTAAGCAACAACGCCAAGGGCTCGCAAGCCATCTCCAGCGCCGTGGCTCGGGCGATGGCAAAGAACTTTCTCACTGCCAGTCGAGAGGTTCTTCGGCTGTCTTCAGCGGCCGCTGGATCTGCTGGTACGCCGGAGTGGACATCTGCGCCTCATCGGGCAAGGTGCCGCCACAACGTAGCGGACGCTGTGTTTCCTGGAAAAGCTCATACCCGAGAAACGCCACCAGTGCGCATGCAGCGAGCTGCACGAGCAGACTGAAAATGTTGCATGTCTTGCCGACGTCTGGAATGCGCCCGGGGGGAAGCGAACTCGCTGGCACGTTCGTATACATCGTCTTGGGCGAGGCCTGAACTTCGGGCAAATCCGGAATATCCCCTACCGGCGGCAAATCGGCGACTTCACCGCCCGCCGGCGTGACTTCCGCAGGCTTGGCCACAGGGGCGGAACCTGGCTTTTTAACACCGAATTTACTCGTCGGGCGAACGCCAGCACCGGGACGCGAAATCTTCAGCGTCTTTCGCTGAGTGACGGAAGTCGCATCTGGGGCTTTCGCCGGCGCGGCAGCTGCTCCCTGTCCAACCGGCGGCAGCTTCTCCGCCGGCTCCTGCTGCACAGCGGGCGTTGCCGCAGGCACAACCGGCTTCGACGCTGCGGTTGGACTGCCTAAATCGACAGGACGCTTAATGCGTATGGTCTTCATCGGCATGGTTTCGCTCTTGACCGGCGCCACGCCAATGGCATCTGAAAGCGAAATTCGCGCCGTGCGCGATTTGGAGGCGAGCTTCTGCGCCTCGGTCATTTCCTGGTCAGCGATAATTCCAGTTTTGTGCAAAATCGCCTGCGCGGGAATTTGCTGGGTAATGCCCTTCAGCTTCTGCGTGGCACCCTTGAGCGCATCCATCGCGCTGGAAACAGCGGCCGTTGGCACTTCCGTAGCGGAAGCCGCCGGCGCCGGCGTGGCAGGAGCCGCGGTGGGCGACGGACGCGGCGCGACCGGAAGTTTAGTAGCCGTCGGCATTCCCGGCTTGCGGATAACCGGCTTGGTCGGCAGTCGCACGCCGGGACGAAGCGCGGTTTGCGTTGGCAGCTTGACGCCTGGCTTGAGCGAACCGACCGCTGTACCGCCGGGAGGACTCTTGCGAATCACCGGCTTGAGCTTCAGCGTCGAGGCGTGAACCGAGGTCGCCGAAGACATTGGATTGGACACCGGCGGTTTCGCGGCGCTGATCGGACTTGCATTCTCTTCTGCCATTGCCTTCCTCCAGTGTGTCTATTTGTTACCTCTGAACCACAAATTCCGTTTCTCAGACCGCCATCACTTCGGATTCTTTGGCCTTAAGCTCGACATCGATCTTGGCGATGCCATCGTCAGTTGCCTTCTGAATCTTGTCAAGAGCCAGCTTCATATCGTCTTCGGAAATCTGCTTTTCCTTCTCGAGCTTCTTGACCGCATCGTTCGCGTCGCGGCGGACATTGCGCATCGCCACTTTCTGGGCCTCGGCCTGAGTCTTGGCTTGCTTGACAATTTCTTTGCGCCGCTCTTCATTAAGCTCTGGCACGGTGATTCTCACCACTTTACCGTCGCTCTGCGGCGTTACGCCAATATTGGCCGCGAGAATCGCCTTCATGATGCCATCGATCGTCGAAGGATCGAAAGGAGTTATCTTGATTTGGCGAGGTTCGGGCGTCGAGATTGTCGCAATATTCTTGAGCGGCTGCTTCGAGCCCCACGCCTCGGCCTGGATACCGTCGACCATCGCAGGACTCGCCTTGCCCGTGCGCAAACCCGCGAACTGGTTCTTGAGCGCATCAAAGCTCTTCTGAATTTTTGTGTTCGCGTCATTCAATACTTCCGAAACTGTTTGCATTGTTTTTCTCCTTGAAATACCTTCCCGACCTTACTTACTCTTGACGATTGTTCCCACCGCCTCGCCCTTGACCACGCGCTCGAGGGCGTTGCTGTCGAAGAAATCGAACACGACGATTGGAATGCCATTATCCATGCAAAGCGCGAACGCCGCGGAATCCATCACTTTCAGCCGCTTGGCTAAAGCCGTTTCGTAATCGAGCGAACCGTATTTCTTGGCTTTGGGATCCTTCTTCGGATCGGCGGTATAGACGCCATCGACCTTGGTTGCCTTCAAAAGCGCGTTCGCGCCAATCTCGCTCGCTCGCAGCGCGGCCGCCGAATCGGTGGAAAAATACGGGTTGCCAGTTCCGCCGGCAAAAATCACCACTCGCCCTTTCTCAAAATGGCGCAACGCCTTGCGTTGGATAAACGGCTCGGCGAGTTTGTCGATCGAAATGGCGGTCATCACTCGAGTGGGAACGCCGATTGTCTCAAGCGCATTCATCATCGCCAGCGCATTAATCACCGTGGCAAGCATCCCCATCGAATCGCCCGTCACGCGATTAACACCCTTGCCCGCACCGGTCAACCCGCGAAAGATATTCCCGCCGCCGAGCACGATGCCAACTTCGACCCCCATATTATGGATTTTCTTCACCCTCTCCGCCATAAAGGCGAGGTTCTTCGGATCGATGCACTCGCCCGTTTCGCGGTTACCAAGGACCTCACCCGACAGTTTCAAGAGTATCCGGCGATATTTTATTTTACCGGCTTTGCCACCCGAAGTCCTGGTGGCAGTTAAGGCGATTTTTCTGGAAGCAACTTTTTTCACGCTTGCAATTATACCAATTTACCTATCCTGACGCAACCGCGCGATTCGGCAAGCGCCGGGGCAGAAGAAGCTTCACTCACGCTTTTTCCGCCTCACGCGGGCGAGCAGAGCCGCGGCGGCGCGAACTTCAGCCTCCTGCTTGCTGTGGCCTGTTGCAGTTTCGCAGCCAAACCCTGCCACTTCCACCTCAACGGTGAAAACCGGATTGTTGGCCGTACCGGTTGTCTTGAGCACACAGTACCGCGGCGACAAATGACCCGGAAGTGCCTGCGCGAAATGCTGCAAGCCGGTTTTAGGATCTGAAAATTCTTCGCTGGCCTCGCTGCTGGCAAAAAGATCCATCGTTGCATAGACAATCTCGGCCGCCGCCAACCCGCCGTCCTCATACGCCGCGCCAATAACCGCCTCCATCGCATCGGCTACACATTTCGAGTTCGCCGACGGACGCGGCATGCCTTTGCCGACCTTGATTAGGTCCACAAACGCGAGCCTCGCGGCTGCGGCGCACAGCGCGGCGGTGGAGACCATCCGCGAGCGGCGGATGGTAAGTTCGCCTTCGCCGGCGTTTTCAAGCTGGGCATACACTTGCCGCGAGGCAAGGAACGAAAGCACTGCATCCCCCAAGAACTCGAGCCGCTGATTGTCGCCTTTGAAGTCGGAACGATTACGGCACGATGGTGAACTAAGGGCCCGGTCGAGAAGAGCCGGGTCCTTGAACGTGTAGCCGAAAATCTCCGCACTCATGACTGCGCCGCGCCGTCCTTGGACACTGCGGCGTCATCGGCTTGCGGTGCCGGCGCAGCCGCCGGCTCCGCCGGAGAATCCGGCTTTGCTTCCGGGGGCTTGGGCAGGAGTTTTTCGACCGAATAGTCCGGAACGATGAAGACCCACTTTTCGCCGTCGATCTTCAGGTAGCGCTCACTGCCGCCAGGCAATTTGTTGCCCACAGTGACGGTTCGGTTGGTGTCACCGCCAATCGTGACTTTCGCCACCACGCCGGTAGCCAAGCCAAGCTCTTCTTCCTTGAGAGTCGGCGCGGCCAAATCTCGAAAGGAAATATAAGGCTCGTCGACGATTTTCGTATCGCACCACGATTTGGGATCGGCGGCGAATGCGTCAAGCGTATCGCCCACGAGCACCGTCTCGCCCTTGAACTGGGCATAGCGGCCGAACCCCCACTTCTCGTGGCGGGCGCCAAGCACAAACGAGCCCAACTCGACGCCGGCGGCATCGCGAATCGCAACGGGCATGCGGTCGGCGGCTTCGATTTTTTTGCCGCGAATCACCTGTCCGACCTTCGCCTCCTGCAGCCGGAGCAGATTTTCGACAATGCGCTTGCGATCGGCTGGATAGTCCTGATACGTCGAAACAACCCACCCAGCATCGCCAGCGGCGAGTTTGACGCTTTGCCCGGCGGCGGACGGACCTATTTCGACGGCGGCCACCTTCTCGATGTCGAACGCATCCGCAAGCCGCGATCCGTTCAACCGCGGCGTCTTGGCCGCGCTCCTGCCGCCGACTAAATAGCCCGCAATCGCCAGCACGGCGGCAACACCGCCCATCACGATAAGATTCTTGTTAGTCATGATCAACCCCTTCTTCTGAAATACCCGCGCAACAACCCGAAGATTACAACCATAAGCGGCACGAACGCAATATTGATCGTCTTGAGCACTGAGCCGAGCGCGTCAATATCGGCCGTCAACTCTTTGCGCACCCCTTTAAGCTGGCGGCGGGTTTCAGCCTGAGCCTTGCGGAACTTGACGATTTCCTGCTGCTGCTCCTTCGACAGCAACATCCGCTCGCTGCCACTTTTCTGACTTTGCAGGGCATTGATGCGCTGCTGGGCTTCGGCAAGTTTCGCCTGCAGCGCCTCCTCTTTCTGCTGCCATTTGGCCATGGCCTCGGCTTCAAGCGCATCGACCACGGTGAAAGGACGGTCGGAAGCACCGCGCGTGCGAACGCCGATAAGCTCTTCGCGTCCGGCAAACTGTTCAATTACATTCGAAAACAGCGCCAAATTGTCATTGAGCGGCTGGGCGACATTACCGAATGGCGTGCGCAAAAGCCGTACGCAGAAATCATCGGCGAGGAAGTCGGAATCCGCAAACAACATCACCGCGCTCTTGCCGGAAGCAACCGCATTGGCTACATCGTTGGTGCCGTCGGGTCCCTTCGGGAAGGCGGTCTTGAACTCGCCGGCGAGACGCGCGGCCACAATTCTCGCCTTGCCGTCGGGCTTTGCTCCCGTTGAAGCGCCGCCCATCATCATCGACATCGAATCCGTCGCTGCGGAATGTTCGCTTGAAGTAACGATCACCGGGGTGAAGGTCAATCCGGTTTCGCCGGCCGGCTCAAACGAGAACGCGCCTGCGAAGGGCAGCATCACCTGCGTCAGCCGCGAAACGAGCAGATCGGATTTTTCCATATTCTCCGCCCCGAGGGAGAGAAACGCGGGTTCGTCTTTAACGCCTCCTTGTCCGTTATTGAGCTTTGTCGCCGCCGCCAGATCGCATGTAACGAGTCTAGCATCAAACTTAACTCCCCACGCATCGAAAAGTTTGCCCAGAGTGGACGGCTCGTTACCCGCACCCATCATCATTTGAGGCTGCTCGCGAGCCATAATGCTCTTGACGCTCATGGGGTCGACGCACGCAATCAGCCTGCCACCGCGGCAGACAAACTGGTCGATCGCGTAAAGCGTTTTATCCGTCAAGCCGCTCGCATGTAGCAGCACGAGAGTTTTCACCTCGGGATCGATCTCCTCTGCCGCGACGGGGATTTCGCGCACATCGTAATCCTTGGCCAGTTCAGCGAACGCAGCCCACCCCTGCGGACTCTGGCGGCGCATGCGCATCATCGACGGCTCCGGACGCGCAATGACGCCCGGAAGCGAGGTCATAACGCCGATTACCGGGCGTTCAGGCCACGCCACGCGCGTAATGAGACGGGTTATGTCGTATTCGAGCGTTGACTCGGTCCGCGGAGTGAGCGCACCAAGCGTTTCTTCCTTGTCGCCACAGACGGCAACCAGCCCGAAATAGATCGGCGCGCCGAATGGATTGGCACTCTGCGGCTCGATACCGTAACGCTGAGCCCATTCCTCCGCGTCGGAATCGGGTTTGGGATCGTACTTCTCGATAACCAGGCGCTCGCCCGCAGCTCGCGAATATTCTTCCAGCAGGTTTTCGACCTGCGAGGCGTAGGTTTTGAGGGCCTGTGGCATTTCTGCCGCGCTCGAGCTGACATAGTACTTAATCGTAACATCATTATCAAGCTTGCGCAAGACGGCTCTGGAGCCGCCGGAAAGTGTGTAAAGTTTCTCGGCGGTCAAATCGGCGCGCAGCGGCAACGCAGAGAGAATCGCCTCGGCGGCGACGGCAATCACCGCTACCAGCACCAGACCGACAGCACCTCTGGAAGCGCCGCGGCGCCCGTCGGTGACCGTCTTGGCGGCGGCAAGAAAGAATGCGATTACGCCAACGTAATAGCCAATATCAGCCAAATCGACCACCCCGCGGCGCAGCGCCTCGAAATGAGTCAAGAGCGAACACCCGGCGATGGCATCGACAATTGCCATGGGCACGCCCCAAGATGCAACCGCGCCAGTGATCGGATCGAAGCCGACGATAATCAGCAACAACACCATCGCCAGCGAAATCACAAACCCGACCACGCTCGAACGCGAAAGCGACGAGGCAAAAACGCCTATCGCCGAGGCCGCGCCGGACAGCAGCAAGGAACCAAGGTAGCCGCAGACAATCGTCCCCCAGTCGGGCGCGCCGAGATAGCCAGCCGTCATCGCTACGGGGAAGGTCAGCGCAAGGGCAATGCCGATGAACGCCCACGCGGCCAAGAACTTGCCACCCAGCGCCTCCCAAACGGTTATCGGCAAGGTAAGCAGCTGTTCGAGCGTGCCGTTGCGGCGCTCATCAGCCCAGACCCCCATCGTCGCGGCCGGAACCAGCAACAGGTAGACCCATGGATGCCAGAAGAAAAACGCCGTCAAATCGGCCTGCCGCGCCTCGTAGAAGCGCGCAACTCCGAAAGTGAGAAAGCCCACAAGAACCAGAAACGCGGTCAGGAACACATATGCCACCGGCGAGTCGAAATACGCCTTGAACTCGCGCTTGAAAACCGTCAGAACGTTCCTCATTTCGAGTTTCCTCCATTGGTGAGATTGCGGAACACCACATCGAGCTTGCCGCTCGGATCCATTGCCTTGAGCGCAGAAGGCGTACCATCGGCCTTTATTTCGCCGCCGGCGATGACAATAGCGCGCGTACAGACCGCATCGACCTCTTCAAGAATATGCGTGGAAATGACAATCGCCTTCTCGGCCGACATCTCCTTAATCATTTCGCGGACGGTGAATTTCTGGTTCGGATCCAACCCGTCGGTGGGCTCGTCCATAATCAACACCTTGGGATCGTGGATAATCGCCTGCGCGAAACAGGTGCGCTGGCGATAGCCCTTCGAGAGCGTTTCAATCGTCTTTTTGGCCACCGGTTCAAGGTGAGCCTTCGCGATGACCGCCTCTACCTTCTCGCGGGCGACCCGGCCGCTGAACCCACGGATCTGAGCAATGAAATTTAGGTATTCCTCAACTACCATCGCGCGGTAGCTCGGCGCCGACTCGGGCAGATAGCCTATCGCAGCCTTTGCCGCCACCGCATCGGTGCTAATGTCGTGGCCGCAAATCACAGCTGTACCACTCGTCGGCGGCAAAAATCCCGTAATCATCCGCATTGTTGTGGACTTCCCCGCACCATTCGGGCCGAGGAAACCGAGCACTTCCCCCTTCTTAACCGTGAAGGATATTCCCTTCACCGCCTCGAACGAGCCGAAGTTTTTCTTCAGATTCTCTACTTTGAGCATGATAGTTTCCTTTTTTCTTGCCCAAAATTATACCATATCTGCGTTAACAAATTGTTAAGATCTCGCCGTCATCACTGCTCGCCGAAATCTTCGCGCCGGGTACGAACCGACCGGAGACGATGGCCTTGGCGATGGGGGTTTCGAGGTCGCGCTGGATCGCACGCTTCACCGGGCGCGCCCCAAAAGCCGGATCGTAACCATCGCGCACCAGCACCGCCATTGCTTTGTCGTCGAGCTCAAGCGTGAAATTCTGCTCCGCCAAACGCTTGGCGAAGTCGTTGAGCTGCAACTTTACAATCTGCCCGATCTCGGCCTCGGTGAGCGAATCGAACTGGATTATTTCGTCAAGGCGATTGAGAAATTCCGGACGGAAAATGCCGGCGAGCTCCTCCCGTCGCGCGTTCGAGGTCATAATCACAACTGTATTCTTGAACGAGACAGTGCGGCCGTGGCTGTCGGTAAGCCGTCCGTCGTCCAGCACCTGCAAAAGCAGGTTGAATACATCCGGATGGGCTTTTTCGATTTCGTCGAGCAGCACAACCGAGAACTGCTTTCTGCGGACGGCCTCGGTCAACTGTCCGCCATCCTCGAAGCCAACATATCCCGGCGGCGCGCCGACAAGCCGCGACACGGCGAATTTCTCCATATATTCCGACATATCCAGCCGCACCATCGCATTCTCGTCATCGAAAAGTTCCTGCGCCAGTGCCTTGGCCAGTTCCGTCTTGCCCACGCCCGTAGGACCGAGAAAGAGGAACGCACCTATCGGCCGATTGCGGTTCTTGATTCCGGCGCGCGAACGCAAAACCGCGTCGGCCACGGCGTCCACCGCCTTGTCTTGTCCGATTACGCGCCTGTGCAGGCTCTCGCCAAGGCGCATGAGTTTCTCGCGCTCACCCTCCACGAGCTTGTTCACGGGAATACCCGACCAGCGCGAAACCACCTCGGCGATTTCATCAGAGGTCACAACCTCGCTCAAAAGCGCGTCATCGCCGCATTTCACCGACGATTCATGCTCGCGCAAACGTTTTTCAAGAGCCGGGATGTCGCCATACTGCAACTTGGCCGCCGCATTGAGATCGCCTGCATCCACCGCGCGTTGATGGCGAATGCGCGCCTGCTCCAGATCGTCCCTGACCTCGCGCACTTCCTCGAGAGCCGCCTTTTCGCGCCGCCACTGATCGCTCATCGCCGCAGCCTTCTCGCGCAGCGTCGTCAGCTCGGCTTGCAACTCGTCCAGGCGCTTCTTCGAAGCGTCATCCTTTTCCTTCTTAAGGGCAATTTCCTCAATTTCCAGCCGGCGGACGTGGCGGGTTATCTCGTCGAGTTCCTGTGGACACGAATCCATCTCCGTGCGAATGCGCGCGCAAGCTTCGTCGAGCAGGTCGATGGCCTTGTCTGGCAGGAAGCGGTCTTGAATGTAACGCGAACTAAGAACGACCGCGCTCACCAGCGCTTCGTCGCGGATGTGGACATTGTGGTATTTTTCGAACCGCTCCTTGATGCCACGGAGGATCGAGATGGCGTCCTCCTCGCTGGGCGCGTCGACCATCACCGGCTGGAACCGCCGCTCGAGCGCCTTGTCCTTTTCCATATACTGTCGGTATTCGTCGAGCGTCGTAGCGCCGACGCAATGCAACTCGCCGCGCGCCAGCAGAGGTTTGAGCATGTTGCCCGCGTCGGAAGAACCCTCCGTCTTGCCCGCACCGACGATGGTATGGATCTCGTCGATAAAAAGGATGATTTTCCCTTCCGACTCCCTAATCTTCTTCAAAACGGCCTTGAGGCGCTCTTCAAACTGTCCGCGATACATAGCCCCAGCCATCAAGGCAGTCATGTCGAGCGAAAAGACGATGCGATCTTTTAACCCCTCGGGTACATCACCGCGGATTATCCGCTGCGCCAGACCCTCGACGATCGCCGTCTTGCCTACGCCTGGCTCCCCGATGAGCACGGGGTTGTTCTTCGTCTTGCGCGAAAGTATGCGAATTACATCGCGTATCTCAGTATCCCGGCCGATTACTGGGTCGAGTTTGCCGGTCTTGGCCAATGCGGTAAGATCGGTGCCGAATTTCTCCAGGCACTTTTCATTATCCTCCGGCGGTTCATAACTGGCGTTCATGACCAATCCTCCTTCTTAACGAAACAATCATTCATTTCACCCGAGGAAAGCAAATTCCATGCCATATCCATCCGTCCGGATACGCTGAGACTATCTGGCGCAGTGTTGCGACGGAATGTGCCGCCGCTTCCGCACGCTACTCGTTGCACCGCATAACCGACAACCGTTTGAAAACAACGCTTGTCATGGCGCACGGTCTGCCGCAGAGTGCTGAATGAAGCCTCGCGCTGTCAATCACACTTCCAGCTTAAACTCGCAAACGACCGTCGTCCCTGAAGGCACGAACGAATTGATATTGAAGACATCGGCCACGCGCCGGCAATTAGACAGCCCCATCCCCGCGCCGAAACCCATCGAACGAATCCAGTCGTTGGCCGTGGAGGTTCCGTCCTGACAAGCCCACTCTACATCTTTGATTCCCGGACCTCTATCTTTGGCGACAATCGTAACCGACTGGTGATCGAGGATAACCGTAATCGAACCACCTAACGAATGGATGCACACGTTGATCTCCAGCTCGTACGCGGCAACGGCCACTTTGCGGACAATCCGAGCATCAACCCCCGCATCCTTCAGCATCCGCTTTATTTCGTTGGCTGCCTTGCCAGCGTTGGCCAAATCGTTGCGGACGATTACGAACTGGCGCAGCGAATAATATGGTATCGCCCCTTCGGCGCGGGCAACCTCCGCCGCGTCAGTCCCGATATGCCTTTCCGAACGGTTCTCGAGCTTCGCAATCTCATGCGCAAGCTCCTTCAACATCGCGTTAGTAATATCGCGCTGCGAGAGAATGCCCGTAAATTCATGCGCCTTGTTCAACACCGGGAAGCGCCCAAAGGTGTAATTGTGGAAATATTTCAGCGCAATCGATACGGGCATATCCTCCTCGAGCACGACGAGGCTTGTCGACATGTGCATCCGGCAGGGATCGTCCAACCAGCCGCCTTCAAGCGCTTTGATGATCTGGTTCATCGAAACCATGCCAAAAAGCCGCCGGCCCTCCAAAACCGGCAGCCCGGAAATCTTGTTGTCGCGCATGAGCTCCTTCGCACTGCGCAGGGTATCGTCGCGCGAAAGCGAAATGATGTTGCGCGAACGCATCACGTCCTTGACCTGGAAGCGCTGCAACAACTCCATAATGACCAGCGGAGAATCCTCCGCCGCGCCACAGCCGGCCATGATCTCGTCGTCGCTGCGATGCTCGCCGCCGCTGAGAATCTTGGGCTCGTAGACGCTCACGCGCCCGTTCCTTCGGCCTTGCGCGCCAGATAAAGCCGCACGCAGGCGTCGTATTTCGCCAACGGCGATGAGATCAGCGGCATTCCGAGCGAGTCGGCCACCTGACACATCGTCGCGGGCAATGGTTTGGCGTTGTGCACGACGACCGCCGCGGCGCCGACGATATTGGCCGTACGCACGGCCTGATCGGACGCAAGCGAGGTTAAAAGCAGAATATTCTCGGAATCCGTGAGCAACACGTCGCTCATGAGATCGTTGGCGACGATCTCGCCGATTTTCCCGTCGGCGGACCCGCCGGCCACGAGCTTCCCATCCAAAATTTTGATCACTTCCGAAATTTTCATGCTGTCATTATATCATATTTGATAAAATACTTGCCGTGAAGTTCGATTTGCATGTACATTCATGCCTTTCTCCCTGCGCCAGCCTAGAAATGAGTCCGGCGGCGATTGTCGCCGCCGCTGCGAAAGCAGGAATGGACGGCATCGCGCTAACCGACCACCAGTCGGCACGCAACGCCCCCGCGTTGGCCGAATGCGCCCGGCGCACAGGAATCAGATGCCTTTTTGGTATTGAGGTTCAAACCGCCGAAGAAATCCATGCAACCGCCCTCTTCGATACGGTCGAGAAGGCTTTGGAACTCACCCAATGGATTTATGCGGCGCTTCCGCCTCGCAAGAACGACCCCGACAGCTTCGGCGACCAACCCGTTGTCACTTGGGACGATGAAATTATCGCGATGGAAGAAAAGCTCCTCGCCGCCGGCTGTGCGCGCTCGATTCCGGAAGTCGCCGAATTCGTCCACGCGCGCGACGGACTTTTCATCGCCGCGCATGTAGATCGCCCGAACTTCTCGGTGCTCGGCTCGTTCGGCGCCATCCCCGAACCTTTCACACCAGATGAACAACGCTATTTCGACGCCATCGAACTTTCCCGCACTGCAGAGGAGGCGGAATGGCTCCCGAAAATCGGTGCCTACGCCACAGTACGTTCCTCCGACGCCCACCATCTTTGCGATGTCGCGAGGGTCTGGACCGAGGCCGACGGCGAATTCTCAATTAAAGGCCTCAAAGCTATTTTTGACCGCAAGCAAACGCATCTTTCGCCACGATTAACCTCATTCAACCTTCCATGACTATTCGCGAACTATCCGAAAAGCTCAACGCTGCCATCATCGTCGACAATCCCAAGGGCCTCGTCAATTCGGTCTACACCTCGGATTTGCTGTCCGATGTAATGGGGCATTGCGGCGGCGAGTCGGCGCTGATAACAATCCAAAACCACCTCAACACCATCGCGGTGTGCACGCTCGCGGGTATCGAGGCTATTGTCATCTGCCACAATCGTCCCGTTCCGGACGACATGAAAGCGGCGGCGGCGCGCGAAGGAATCGCCATTCTGACCACCCCGCTTTCCCAATTCGCCGCCTCGGTTGCCGTCGGCGAACTCCCGGCATCAGCCCGCTAAAGCGCCTCCTCCTGGCTGGCAAGAAATTCCTTGGCGAGGCCAAGCCCTTCGATGGACTCTAAACCACCCACCGCCTCGGCGAGATCGTAACGAGCGATTTCATAACTCCCCGCACCCTTCTGGGGGCGAAAAACGAGGCTGAAGTGAC
>CALYTX010000009.1 GCA_945487985.1 uncultured Verrucomicrobiota bacterium
ACAGGGCGAGGCGCTGTTGCTTTTGGCGGCCGCAGTCGTCATTCGCATCCGCGCGCCTCTTTGAAGTCGTCCCGCAACGGCATTTTTTTTGCTATAATATAAAAATACTTGACAAAGTGTCATCGGGTGAATTGTATACTGGAGTTATATGGCAAAGGTCAAAAAAGCGCTGGAAAAGGCCGGGAAAAAGGCGGTGAAGAAGCTTTCAGACGGGGGCAAGACGGCAAAGAAGGCGATTAAATCATCTTCAACAAAGAAGCCGGCTGCCGCGGCGAAGACCAAGAACACTGGCGTCAAGCGGGCTCCCTCAAAGGCGGGGAAGAAAGCCAAGCCGGTTGAAGAAATTGCCGTCGACGAGTTGGACGAGGTGGATGATAGCAAGCGTTTCGACGATTTTTTCGACGCCGATTTTGAAGATGATGCTCCGCCGGCGAAGTCCGCCCGGGGGCGGCGTTCGCGCGATGCTCAGGCAGGCGACGATCTGCCTCCGGAAGATGACGCTGAAATCGAGGTTGCAAGTCTTGACGCCGATTTGCTGGCCGCCGAGGTGGAGCAGGGCGAGGGGCATGGCGAAGAGGAAAGCGATTTCGCTCTGCCCGCCGCGCCGATGCCGAGTTTCGGCGACGATGAGGACGTGGCGGCCGTCGATGCTGAGACGGTGCTGCCCTCGATGGAGGGAATGTCGATTCTGCGGGAGACCGAGTTGAACGACGTAATCAACGACGTCAAGCGCCGCAGCGAGGCCAATGGCGGTTATGTGACGTACGAAGAGCTCAACCAGATTTTGCCGCAGAACATCGTCGACGCCATCCAGTCGGATCGCTATTTGAAGATTCTTGAGGCGCTTGGAGTGCAGGTTTTGCGCGAAGAGGACGTCAAGAAATGGGTGGAGGCCAAGAGTCAGAAGGCGTCCGACCCGCGACAGCGCGCCGCGGAAATGCGCGAAGATCCAATCCGGATGTATTTGCACCAGATGGGGCAAGTGCAGCTGCTTTCTCGCGAAGAGGAGGTTCGTATTTGCCAGACGATTGAAGAGGCCGAGGGTAAAACCCGCGACATGTTCAACCGGTTTCTCTTTGCGCCGCCGATGTACGCTTCGCTGCTCGACAAGCTGGAAGGTCAGGGCGAACGGTTCGATCGCATCGTAACCGACAAGTTCGATGAAAAGCGCGATAAGTACATGGAGCTGATTCCGGGCTTTCGCAAGCAAATCAAAGAGGTCGAGAAGCGTCTGCAAGAGGCGAGCGAGAAATACTTAGCGATAGCGGCCAAGCGCAACGCGCCCTCCGCCGCGCTGCGAGGAGCGGAAAAGTCGCTGGCCAATGCGCGGGCAGCGTTGCGGCAGTGCTTTTTTGATTTGAGCTTCAAGCAGAAGGTGCTGGAAACGCTCTGCGCCGAGGCCGATGAGCGCTACTACCTTCCCTACAGCCATCTGGTTCCGCGCCAGAGTGCGCTGATGCAGCAGAAGGAGTCGAAAAAGCGCGATGCGGAGCTCTCGGCGGTGCGCGAAAAGATGTCCCGGCTCGAGGCCTATTTCGGCATGCCCGCAGAAGAGTTCATGACGACCTTTTCTGAGCTGCGCAAGGTGCTCAAGGCTGGGCAGACGGCTCGCACGAAGATGGTCGAAGCGAATTTGCGGCTGGTTATTTCGATCGTTAAGAAATACATGAACCGCGGATTGTCGTTCCTGGATCTGATTCAGGAAGGCAACACGGGGCTGATGAAAGCGGTCGAAAAGTTCGAGTACAAACGCGGCTACAAGTTTTCGACCTACGCAACGTGGTGGATACGCCAGGCCGCGACGCGCGCAATTGCTGATCAGGCTCGCACCATCCGCATTCCCGTGCACATGATCGAAACGATCAACAAGCTCATGCGCGTGCAGAAAAAGCTGATTCAGAAACTCGGTCGCGAGCCCAGCGAGGCCGAGCTTTCCGCCGAGATGAACATGCCCGCCGATCAGGTGCGCGCCGTCAAACGCATGGCTCAGCAGCCTATTTCGCTGCAGTCCAAGGTTGGCGACAATGACGATGCGCATTATGGCGATTTCATCCCCGATAGCACCAGCGAAAACCCGTTCGAGGTCACCGAAGGCCATCTCCTCAAAGAGCGCCTGCGAGAGATCCTCGATACGCTGACCGATCGTGAACGTCAGGTTGTCGACTACCGCTTCGGCCTGACCGACGGTTACAGCCGAACCCTAGAAGAGGTTGGGCGCCTCTTCAACGTCACCCGCGAGCGCATCCGCCAAATCGAGGCGAAGGCGCTGCGGAAATTGCGCCATCCGAGCCGCATGAAATCGCTCGGAGACTACCGCAACAGCTGAAAAGTTGCCGGTGTGTAAAGTTAAAAAGAGAAAGATCAGAGAGAAGGAGAAGAAAAGAAAATGAATGAGTGCCAAAATCCGCAAATGTGTTGCTATATCACGTCCGCCGTCGCGTTCGCGGCCGGGGTCGTGATCACACTGATAGCCTGCCGCCTTTTCGGCGGTTGCAAATGCAAGGGCAAGCGCGACGGCGCCAGGAAGCTGGTGAAAAGGAACGAGCCCAGATTCGAGAAAACCCATCCGGCCCCGGCCGACGGTTCGATTGAGATTTATGTTGGCAATCTGAGTTACGACCTGTCCGAAGAGCAGCTGCGCAAGGAATTCGAGGCCTATGGAACGGTTAATTCCGCGCGCATCATCACCAACCGTTTCAATGGCAAGTCGAAGGGGTTCGGCTTCGTGCACATGCCCAACCGCGCTGAAGCGGACGCTGCCGTCAAGGCTTTGAACGACAAGGAGATTCTCGGCCGCAAGCTTAAGTGCAACGAGGCGAAAAACGTCGGCTGATTGACGGCGGGAAATAAACAGGGGGCGTGGTATGTCGAAAGTGCTGATTCCACTTGTGGAAGGCTTCGAGGACATCGAGGCGGTAACCGTGGTGGATGTGTTGCGGCGCGGCGGCGTGGAGGTGGTGACGGCCTCCGTGGGCGGGGAAAACCCTGTGCGCAGCGCCCATGGCATCGACATCGCGGCGGACACGACTTTTGCCGAGGCGTCCGTCGCGCAGTACGACGCGATCGTGTTGCCGGGCGGGCCGGGTACCAGCCGTCTCAAGACTGACGAGGTCTTCGAGCGGCTGCGCCGCCAGCAGGCCGAAGGGCGGCTTATCTGCGCGATTTGCGCCGCGCCTACCGTGCTGGTCGAGGCGGGAGTGCTGGCGGAAGGCCTGCATGTGACGTGCTATCCCACTTCGGTGCTGGAGTTGGATCGGCCATCCGCCGCGGTTCCGGTGGTGCGTGATGGCAACGTGATTACTGGCCAGGCTCCGGGTTCGGCGTTGCTGTTTGCGCTGGTGGTGTTGCAGACGCTGCGCGGCGAAAGCGTGGCGAAGAAGGTGGCCCTCGCGATGGTCACCGATGTGCTGTAAGTGAAGCTTGCGAGCTTATTGTTGTTGCTGCCCTGGCTGGCCTTCGCGAAAACGCAGGTCAGCTTCCTTTTTTCATACGACCCTAATCATCCCGAAGAGCCTGCGACGCGCGCGATTCTCGATTTAGTCAAGCGCGAGCGGGAGATCATGCCGGTGCGCTGGGGTGCGCTGACGTTGCCGGGCGCGGGTGGACGTTCTACATTCATGCTTGCGCTCGCTGGCGGCACCGCCCCTGACATCTACAAGGCGTGGTTCCATATTTTGCGCCACGACATCGCCCAGGGGTTCGTGTATCCGCTCGACGAGTGGCTCGGGGTGCCGCCGGCGGGTGCAGATGGCCGGGAAGATCTTTGGGATAAGGTGCGCACGGTTGATGGACACTACTGGGCGCTACCCACGCCCGGCATCGCCTACTACGGCATCGTCTACCGCAAAGACTTAGTTGCCGCCGAAGGTCTCGATCCCGAGTCGCCCCCCGGAAGCTGGAGCGAATTTCGCGATTGGTGTCGCCGGCTCACGCGCCCCGGACGGCGCGCCTTCGCAATCGAGAACCGTCCGTGGGGGTTCTTGCCTTGGGTGCAGGCGGCGGGCGGCGACGTAATCAGAGTCAAGGCGGCGGGCGGGGATGAATCTGTTGACGCGCCGGAGCAATATGAAGCGGCCTTCGATTCCCCCGCCGCAGTCAAGGCGGCGCTCTTTCTGCAGGATCTTGTGCGCGACGGCGTTGTGCGCGGCTTGCCGGCGTTAACTGTGGCCGATGACGTGGGGGCGCTGTTTTCTGCCGGCGAGATTGTGGCCGTGTTCGGCGGGGAAGATCTTGTCCGCCGCTTGACAGACGTTTTAGGGATTCCTGCCGACATGATTGGAATCATGCCTTTCCCTGCCGCCGACGACGGAGGTGTGCGCGTAGTGCAAGCCCATCGCCACTTCTACGCGATGACCGAGTCGGTTTCTCGTCGCACGAAGGAGGAGCGCGATCTCGTCTTCAAGTGCATGCAGGTTCTTGCCTCGCCGGCGATCGCCGATGAACAGATACGGCGCAATGTGGCCGAAGGGCGGGCGAACTGGTGCAGCGTCGACGATCTGGTTCGGCTTGGCTTTCGCGAGGAGGCGGAAGCGCTTCCGGCGGGCATCAAGGCGATGTACGCGGATCTGTCGGCCGGCCGGATCAAGGCGGTCACCGAACCCTGGGTCGGCTTCTGGCAGGGTGCGAGCGACCTCGTGCAGCGGCGTTTCCTGGGCATATTGCTTTCGCAGGCAGGCAAAAAGATGGATGTGGCCGCGGCACTTTCGTCGATTAATTTCGACGCCAACCGCGGCTTGATGTTTGACAGCGACAAATCGGCCATCGAGCGCGCCCGACCTTATGCACGCGTAATCATCGGCGCGGTTTTGTCGTGTTTGCTCGTCTGCGCGTGGCTTTTGCACCGCGCGCGCGCTCGCCGTTCACCGGTGCGGACGGAGGACCTCGCGGTCGCGCCGATATCTGGCGCGCGCGCTGTCATTCCCTGGCTGTTCCTGCTGCCGGCTGTGGCCTCGATTCTGCTGTGGAGCTATTACCCATTGCTGCGCGGAGCGGCGATGGCCTTCCAGAATTACAAGATTGTCGGCGAAAGCACGTGGGCGGGGGTGGATAATTTTATCCGCGTGGCCACCGATCCGGGATTTTGGACGGGCTGGCTGAGAACGCTCCAGTATGTGGGCATCACGCTGCTGATAGGCTTCCTTTCGCCGATAATACTCGCGATCATGCTTACGGAAATCCCCCGCGGAAAGGTCTGCTTCCGCTTCCTTTATTTTCTGCCCCATCTTACCAGCACCCTGGTTGTTACGTTGCTTTGGAAACTGATGTTTGATCCTACCGAGAATGGTATCCTGAACCGGCTGTTGATGGCGATCGGATTCTCGCCGCAGGGTTGGTTGCAGGATTCCTCGCAGGCGATGGTATGCTGCATCCTGCCCGGGGTGTGGGCTGGTGCGGGCGTGAGTTCGCTTATTTATATCGCTGCGCTCGGCTCGCTGCCGCAAGATTACTATGAGGCTGCCGCGATTGACGGCGCTGGTATTTTCGCACGCTTCCGCCATGTTACTTTCCCTCAGCTCGCGCCGCTGATGGTAATCAATTTCGTGGGCGCGTTCATCGCCGCTTTCCAGGGCATGGGGTCGGTTTTCCTGCTTACCTTTGGCGGGCCTGGCGATGCTACGCAGGTGCTTTCGCTGCAGATCTGGAAAGAGGCCTACAACAATCTGCGCTTCTCGACCGCCACCACGATGGCGTGGTTTCTCGGTGTAGCGCTCATCGGTTTTGCGTATCTGCAGATACGCTTCCTGCGCCGAGTTGAATTTCGGCAAGCAGCAGTCAACTGAAAGTGCTATAATTGCAGACATGTCCGCATTTCCCTCCAAAGCTGGCCACAAACTGCTCGACGCACGCAACAGTCTCGCGCGGGCGCAGAAGAAGCTCTCCCGCAAGAGCTGGAAGTTTTTCCTTGGCGGCGATGGTATGTCGGTGAGGACGGGGCGGTATCTTAGCGAGGCGATGCTTGTGGGGGTGTTGGCGGGATTTGTTGTCGTTGCCTTTCGCTATATGATCGATTTCGCGGATAATCTGGCATGTGCGGCGAAGTCCATGGTCAATGCGGCGTTTTTGATTTTGCTGCCGGCCATCGGCGCCACGCTCGGGCATTTGCTCATCAAGCGCTTCGACTCGCTCGAACACGCCCGCGGCACCGATAGCGCCATCCTCGCCTACCACCGCCGGCACGGCTATGTGCCCCCGGCGGTCATTCCAGTGAAATCCACCGCCTCGATACTCACGGTCGCCTCGGGCGGTTCGGCCGGCTACGAGGGGCCGGTTACGCTGTTGGGCGCGGCGTGCGGCAGTCTCGTGGCCTCCTGGTTCGGGCTGTCCTCGCGTGCCAGGCGTATTTTGATGACCGCCGGTCTTTCCGCCGGTATTGCCGCGCTTTTCCAGGCGCCGCTCGCAGGCGCGATTTTCGGTTTCGAGATTCTGTATTCTTCGAGCGACATCGAATACGAGCCGATTCTGCCTTGTTTTATCGCCTCAGCCGTGAGTTACACAATCTACGCTTGCTTCTTCGGCTGGGGAGTGCTCTTTGCCATGCCCGACGCCGTCCGCTACGATAACGGTTTGAGGCTGCTGCCATATTTCGCGCTGGCAATCGTCATTGCTTTCGGCGCGCGTTTTTACATCAGTTTTTTCCGCGCCACCGAGCGTTTTTTCACCGCGCGCAAGAAGCTTCCGCTCGCCGCGAAAGTTGCCATCGGCGGTTTATTGACGGGGACGATCGGCTATTTCTTCCCGGCCGTGCTCGGCACGGGATACGCGGTTATCTCGAAGAGCCTGGCGTGCGGCCAGGCGAGCGCGCTGTGGCTGCTGGCGTTTTTCTTTCTTAAAGCGCTGGCCACCTCTTTCACGGTCGGATCTGGCGGTTCGGGCGGCGTGTTCGCCCCGGCAATCGCCTGCGGAGGCGCGCTTGGCGCGGCCACTGGCATGGCATTGCAGTCGTTGCTCCCCGAAATCGGCATCCATCCCGGCGCCTTCGCGCTGGTGGGAATGGCGGGATTTCTCGCCAGTTGCAACCGCATTCCGATTGCGGCGATTGTGATGGTGTCGGAAATTTCCGGCAACCACCAACTGCTGTTGCCGACGATGTGGGTTTGTTGCATCAGTTTCTGGCTCAACAATGGTTGGTCGCTCTACCGTAGCCAGGTGCACAACCGCGAGTCTTCGCCGTTGCGCTGGTAGGCGAGGCTTAGGCGGCGGGAAAGACTGGCGGGTTTACCCTAAGGCGGGTATTTTGGTAAAATATACGCAATGTATCTGAAACAAATAGAGATTGTCGGGTTCAAGAGTTTTGCCGACAAGACCAGGCTTAATTTCGACCCGGGTCTTATTGCTATCGTCGGCCCCAACGGCTGCGGCAAGTCGAATGTGTCCGATGCCATCCGCTGGGTGCTCGGTGAACAGCGGCCGACCGCGCTGCGCTGCTCGAAACTGGTCGATGTCGTCTTCAACGGAACCGATACGCGAAAGCCGTTGGGGCTGGCGGAGGTTTCCATAACCTTCGCAGAATGCGAAAAGGAATTAGGAACCGACTACCATGAGGTTACCATCACCCGGCGGGTCTACCGCGACGGTACGGGCGAATACCTGATTAACAAGCAGCCCAGCCGTCTTAAGGACGTGCAGCATCTTTTTATGGGCACGGGAATCGGCACCTCGTCGTATTCGGTTATGGCTCAGGGCCAGATTGACGCGATTCTTTCCTCAAAGCCCGAAGACCGTCGCGCCGTGTTCGAGGAGGCCGCCGGCATCACCAAGTTCAAGGCCGATCGCAAGGAGGCGCTCAGGAAGATTGAGCAGACCGAGCAGAATCTGCTACGCGAGGAAGATGTGCTGCGGGAAATGAAGCGGCAGATCGCTTCGCTCCAGCGGCAGGTTGGCAAGGCCGAGAAATACAAGGAGTTGCGTGACCGGCTACGCGGGCTCGACATCTACGTTTCCAAGCAGCGCATTCACGAATACGATCAGAAGCTCGAGCTCAACGCCGCCAATCGCCGCGAAATCGAAAAGGCGATTGCCGAGGCAACCGAGGTAGTCGTCGCCGCCGAGGCCGCCCAGCAGCGTCTTCATGGTGAGATCCACGAGTTGGAGGAACGTCTACAGACGCTTGCCAGCGAACAAGCTGCCGCCGAAGGGGCCTACCAGCGCGCGAACGAAGTCATTGGCGTCAACGCTCAGCGGATCGAGGAATACCGAACCTTCGCCGAACGCGACGCGCGCGAGATGGCCGATTTCCGCCGTCAACTCGATGATGTCGGCATGCAGGCCGAGTCGCTGGCCCAGAAAACGCAATTGCTGAGCGATTCGCTTGCCGCCGCCCGGGAGGCGCTGGCGGCGGCGGAGGAAGATTTCAAGTCCTCTCAGGAGCAGATCGATGCCTTGCGCGCGAAAATCCAGCAGTCTCGCGCAGGTCAAGTGCAGTGTGAACGCCGCGCCGCCCAATTGCGCGACGAGCTTGCCGGAATGGAATCAGCCAGGCGCGATGACGAGATCCGCGGCGAGAGACTTGCCGCTGACGAAGCGCAGTTGCAGGAGGCTCTTGCCGCGGCGCAGCGCACGCTTGACGAGATTGCGCAGCGTGCCCAGTCGGCGAGCGAGCTCGAGCGCGATTCGGAGGAGGCCCGAGTCCGTGCCCGCAAGGAACTCGACGATTTGAGATTGCGCATCGAAGAGGCGCGCGAACAGCTTTCCGGGATGCAGGCCCAGGCCGCCGCTAAAGAGGCTCAGCTCGAGATGCTCAAAGATGAGGCGGCCGCGAAGAACGTCCTCGAAGGAATTCTGGAATCGGATGTTGGCGATGTAGGGCTGTTCGCGGCCGAGACCGGTCGCGGCAGCGTGCCGGTGGCCGCGGGCGACCGGTTGGTGGATCATCTGGCGCTGGAGGATTCGGTCCGCGCCATGGCCGAAGACCTGCTTGGCGACGTAGTGCTGGTAGACGGCGGGCAAGGGCGCTGGAGGATGAGTGCGAAGGTCGAGTCGCTTTCCGGCCGGAAATCGCCCATCACCGAGTCGGAGCTTTCGCTTGCGGAACTCCAGCGCAGGATTGAAGAGGCCAAGGATGTTCTCGCCAATGGTTCGGAACGGATCGCAGCGTTGCAAACGGCGCTCTCGGAAGCGGAAGTGCGCCATGCTGCCGCGCAGCGTGCCAGCGCGCAGGCTGCGGGCGAACAGGGCATGGCCGCGCGCGAGGTCGATGCGCTCGCGTCCCGTCTCGATGCAGTCCGACGCGAACTCGAAGAGTTGCGGCGCTCGACCGGTGATGACGCCCAGAAGTTCCGCCAGGCCACGGAAGAGCTCGAGAATATGCTCCGTCGCCGCGACGGTCTGATTGAATTTGTAGCTGCCGGCGAGGAAGAACTTGGATTGCTCGAACAGGATAATGTCCGCCGCTCTCAGATGCTGACCGAGCGGCGCATCGCCGCCAGCCAGATGGAGCAAGAGCTTTCTTTTGTGGGGCAGCAGTCCAGCGGTGCCGAGCAGCGTCTCGCCGAGCTTGAACGCGCCATTGAAGGGCGTCAAACGGGGGTGCGCGGCTATGAAGATTCGATTCGCCGGCTGACGGAGGAAAGTGGCGAGCTGCTTGAAAGTCTTGAAGAGCTCAAGGCGAGAGTTCTCGACTGCAACTCGCGCATGGAGGAAGAGCGCGTCCGGCGAACGGGGATGCTCGAACGCATAGCTGCGGCCGACGCGGAAGTGGCCGACCGGCGCTCCGGGCTCGACCAGGCGCGCGATTTCCGCGGTCGGCTCGAAGTCGAGGCCGCAGAAGCGACGATGCGCCGGCAGAACATTTACGAGCATCTGCAAGACGAATACGGTCTTTTCGCCGACGCGGTGATGCGCGAGGGCGACCCGGAATGGAAAGATGGGGTTGTGCCGCCGATGGCGGAGCTTGAGAAAACCGTCTCGCGTCTGCAGTCTGAAATCGCCGCGCTCGGTCCAGTTAACATGGTGGCCGTCGATGAATACCGCGAGTTGGAAGAACGCTACGCGCGCGAGAAGGCCCAGCAGGAGGATTTAGTCGCCGCCAAGGCCCAGATCATGGATTTGATCAACAATTTGAATACCACTTCAAGCGAGATGTTCCGCGCTACATTCGAAGAGGCCAACAAGAACTTCCAGTCGATGTTCTCGAAGCTCTTCGGTGGTGGCGAAGCGCGGCTGGTGCTGCTTGAGAATTCCGAAGACCCGCTCGAATGCGGCATCGATATTATCGCGCGTCCCCCAGGCAAGCGGCCGCAGTCGGTGACGCTGCTTTCGGGCGGCGAACGGACGATGACAGCCGTAGCGTTGTTGTTCTCGATTTTCATGATCAAGCCGGCGCCGTTCTGCATGCTTGATGAACTCGACGCGGCGCTTGACGATGCGAACATCGGCCGCTTCGTCGAGCAGCTCAAGGAATTTCTGGCCAAATCGCAATTCTTGATTATCACCCACAATCAGCATACGATCGCCGGGTCGGACCTCGTTTATGGCGTGAGCCAGCAGGAAAAAGGCGTCTCGCGCATCATTTCGATGCGGCTTTCCGAGCTCGGACGCAAGCCGAAGGTGCCGGGGGAAGACTCACGGGCGGACAAAAAGGCATGATTTTACACAATCATCTGGAGAGTGAAAAATGATAGACATTAAGAAGGTTCGTGAAGATTTCGACGCGGTGGTCGCTGCCGAGGCGCGCCGCGGAATCGACAGCGTGGCGATTGCCGCAGTGCGCGACCTCGACGAGCGCCGTCGTGCGCTCGTGGGCGAAACCGAAGCACTCAAGGCCCGGCGCAACGCCGCGTCCAAAGAAATCGGCAAGCTCGCCCGGGAGGGTGGCGATGTCGCTGCGGCGAAGGAGGAAATGCGCCGAGTTGGCGACCGCATCTCCGAAATCGACCGGGAACTATCCGCCGTAGAGGGCGATTTGCGTTCGGCGTTGCTGGCAATCCCCAATTTGCCGGCCAGTGATATTCCCACTGGGGCCGATTCCTCGGCCAATGTCGAGGTTCGCCGTTCAGGCGAATGGAAGGAACCAGACTTCAAGGTTCTTGATCATATCGCCGTCGGCGAGAAGCTTGGTATCTTCGATTTCCCGCGCGGCGTTAAACTGACTGGCACCGGCTTCCCGGTCATTCTCGGTCAGGGTGCGAAACTGCAGCGCGCGCTGATTCAGTACATGCTCGATTTGCACTGCCGCGAGCAGGGCTATACGGAGATGCTGCCGCCGTTTGTCGTCAATAGCGAATCAATGACGGGCACGGGGCAGCTGCCGAAGTTCGCCGAAGATCTTTATCATTGCCAGATCGACGATTTCTGGCTCATTCCCACCGCCGAGGTGCCGGTCACAAACTACTACCGCGACGAGATTCTCGATGCGAAGCGGCTGCCGATCAAGCTGACGGCCTACACGCCGTGCTTCCGCCGCGAGGCGGGTTCGGCCGGCAAGATGACGCGCGGGATGCTGCGCGTGCACCAGTTCGACAAGGTGGAGATGGTCAATTTCGTCGATCCTCAGACATCCTTCGACCAACTTGAAACCCTCGTCGGCGAAGCCGAAGCGGTTCTTTCTGGGCTGGGGCTGCACTATCGCGTTCTTATGCTATGCTCCGGTGATATGGGCTTTTCGGCCGCCAAGTGCTACGATTTGGAACTGTGGGCGCCGGCCGAGAAGCAGTGGCTTGAGGTATCCTCCTGTTCGTGCTTTACCGACTATCAGGCGCGCCGGCTTAACTGCCGCTTCAAGGATCCGCGCGACGGCAAGACGAAATTCGTTCACACGCTCAACGGGTCGGGCGTGGCGTTGCCGCGGCTGATGGTGGCGTTGCTCGAGCAGCACCAGAATGCCGACGGTTCGGTGACGATTCCCGAGGTGTTGCGGCCGTATATGAATGGACAGGAAAAGCTCGAGCCGATCGCTTGAAACGGATTCGCCCATGGTGAAAAAGCATCTCTTTAACATCGCTGCCCTGTTGTCCGCATTCGCCGTCGAAGGAGCGGAACCAGTTGCCGGCGAATCCGGGCAAGCCCTTGAGGGGGAAAACGCATCCCCCGCCGCAATTGAGTTTGATGCAGGGGCCGATTTGCGCATCCGCCAGGAAATAATGCACAACGTTCCTTCGATGCAGAACGGGATGATTGGCCGTCCGGGAGTGTCGCGCGGCAAAACCCGCAACCAAATGCGCTTTCGTCCGCGCGTTTGGGCGCAACTGCGCTTTGGCGAAAATTGGCGGCTTTATTCGCGACTTGCCGACGAGATACGCGCGGGCATCGCCCAGCCCGAGGCCGTTCACGCCTCGACCTGGCCGGGCGAGGTAGTGGTCGACAACCTTTTCCTCGAAGGCAAAGGTCTGTTCGACGGTGCGATAGATCTGCTCGTCGGCCGTCGCGACATCTACCGACTTTACGGGCTCGACCACATCTTCATTGACGGCACCTCTGGCGACGGTTCGCGCTCGGTCTACGCCGATATGGTTACGCTGACATGGCACGCGAACGAAGATTCCACGCTCGATGTGTTCGGCATCTTCAACAAAGACCGCGAGTATATGCGTTTGGGGACTCATCGCAGCTACGAGGGCATGCAGCTCACGGGATTCGGCGGCAACGACACCGAAATGGATGATTGGGGCTGGGGCGCAATCTGGGGGTCGCGAGTAGATTTGGTCAAGTACCAGTTGATTGGCATTCAGAAGAACACCGCCAGTTTCCACCGTAATGGCGTGAAGCATCCGCGCCGTCAGGTGAACATGCTGGGCGTTAAGATTGACCCTTGCTGGACGGACAATCTTTCGACGCCGCTCGAGCTTTACGGCCAGCTGGGCCGCAATGGCGAGAACTCGACACTGTCGGGGTGGGCCGCCTATACGGGAATTCACTGGCGCGACAACAACAAGGAGACGATGCGGCCGTTCTTCGAGACTGGGCTCCTGGCTCTGAGCGGCGACCGCCACGCCGTCGATGAGGACGGCGGTCACCACGGGTGGGATCCGATGTGGTACCGCGGCGTAAACGATTCCGAAATGTTTCTCTACGGTTCGACCTACGGCGTGGGCTGGTGGTCTAACATGTACAATTTCAAGACGCGCTTGGGCGTGGAAATCGCCCCGAAGCATTCGGTCGCTTTCCAGAGCGGACCGATGTTCGCGGTCGAGCAGGATCACGGCGGCGGCGGCTCAGGCATGTTCAAGGGCTATCTGAACCAGGTGCGCTACGATTTTCCGTTGTGGAAGGGGCGAGAGGACGGCGCTTGCGAACGCTTCGAGATTTTCGGCCATCTTCTTTTCGAGCATTTCGCCCCTGGCGATTACTACGAAACCGGCAAGCCCGCGTATTTCGTGCGCTGGCAAGTCGATTTCAAGTTTTAAGCAGACTGACAATCGGGTTTGTGGTTATGAAAATCGGATGTCATCTTTCATCAAGCGGCGGATATCTGGCGATGGGACAGACGGCCGTTTCCATCGGTGCGAATGTATTCCAGTTCTTTACCCGCAATCCGCGCGGCGGCGCGGCCAAGCCCGTCGACCTGGCCGATGTGCAGGCGTTTGCTGAGTATGCACAGGCTGTCGGTATCGGACCCATTCTCGCCCACGCCCCCTACACGCTCAACGCGGCCAGCGCCGATCCGGCCGTCCGGGCGTTCGCTGAAAAAGTTTTTCTCGACGACATGAAACGGTTGGCGGCCACACCTGGGGCGCTTTATAATTTCCATCCCGGTTCGCATGTGGGGCAGGGCGCGGAAAAAGGGATTGAGTTGGTGGCGGAAATTCTTGTCCAGGCGCTGGCGCATGCCGGGCCGACGACGATACTGCTCGAGACGATGGCCGGCAAAGGTTCGGAACTGGGGCGCGATTTCGCCGAGCTCAGGGCGATTATCGACCGCGCCGAGGCGGCATTGCCGCCAGCCTGTCCGAAAGCGCGATTGGGAGTTTGCTTCGACACCTGCCACGTGTGGGACGGCGGCTACGACATTGTTGACGATCTTGACGGGGTTCTTGACGAGTTCGATCGTGTCGTCGGGCTCGACCGCCTCAAGGCGGTGCATTTGAACGATTCGATGAATGCCAAGGGCGCACGCAAGGATCGTCACGAGAAAATCGGCAAGGGGCGCATCGGGCTCGAGGCGTTCGTCCGTATCGTGAACAATCCCATACTGGGTCGATTGCCGTTTTATCTGGAAACTCCTTGCGACTTGCAGGGTTACAAAGAAGAGATCGCGCTTTTGAAAGGACTCGTCAAATGAGGATATTCCGTGAACCGGCGAAATTGCAGCGCTGGGCTAAAATGCGGCGGCTGGCCGGAGCGAAAATCGCGCTGGTGCCGACGATGGGCTATCTGCACGAAGGCCACCTTTCGCTTATCGCCAGGGCCAAGGCGGCCGGCGCCGAGGAAATAGTCGTCAGCGTTTTCGTCAATCCCGTGCAGTTCGGTCCGGGCGAAGACTACGAGAAGTATCCGCGCGATGAGAAGGCCGATCTCGCAAAATGCCGGGCCGCCGGCGCGACGGCTGTGTTTTTCCCGACGCCGCAGAACATGTATCGTGAGGGACACTCCGTCTATGTGGTCGAGGAGGACCTCTCGCGCGGGCTGTGCGGTGCGCGGCGGCCGGGGCATTTCCGTGGTGTGGCGACAGTTGTCGCCAAACTCTTCAATCTGGTCCGCCCCGATGTGGCAGTCTTCGGACAGAAAGACTATCAGCAGGCGCAGATTATCCGTCGCATGGTTCGCGATTTGAATTTTGACATCAAGATTATCGTCGCGCCGATTGTGCGCGAATCGTCGGGGCTGGCGCGATCTTCCCGTAATACCTACCTGTCGGAAACGGAAAGATTGCGTGCGGTGGCGATTTCGCGTGCGCTTGCGTCGGTTGCTGCCGGCCGTAGCGTCGCGGCCGAGCGGCGACGAATCGTCCGGATGCTTGAACAGGCTGCGCTTAAAGTTGATTATGTTGAGATGGTCGACGCAGAGACGCTGCGTCCGGTGAAGAAACTTGCCAAGGGCGTTGCGGTGCTTCTGGCCGTCTACGATGGCAAGACGCGGCTTATCGATAACCGCGTGTTACACTGAATGTAAGTATGGTATAATATCGGCCATATGACCGATACGAGCCTCAAGAATTATGGCGCGGACGTCTTTTCCGAAAAGGCGATGCGTCGACATTTGGCCAAGGATGTCGCCGCCAAATTAGCCGCAACGATGAAGGAGGGCAAGCCCCTCGATCCTTCGATCGCCGATCAAGTAGCCGAGGGTATGAAGGCGTGGGCTCTCAGTCTGGGCGCCACCCATTTCACCCACTGGTTTCAGCCGATGACCGGCGGCACTGCTGAAAAACACGATGCGTTTCTCGAACCCGCGGGTGTAGCCGTGGCGATCAACCGGTTTTCGGGTAAAAATCTTGTTGGCGGAGAGACGGACGCCTCGTCGTTTCCATCCGGCGGGCTGCGCTCGACATTCGAGGCGCGTGGCTATACCGCGTGGGATCCGACTTCGCCCGCGTTCATCAAGCGTCACGAGAACTGTGCCACGCTGTGCATTCCGACCGCCTTCTGCGCCTATACCGGCGCGGCGCTCGATATGAAGACGCCGCTGTTGCGCTCGATACAGGCTCTCAGCCGCGCAACCGAGCGGCTGATGGAGAAGTTCCGCCAGCCCAAGGCTCATGTGTGCGTAACGCTTGGCGCGGAGCAGGAATACTTTCTCATTGACCGCGAATTCTACTTGAAACGTCCGGATCTGCTACAGTCCGGACGCACCCTGTTCGGTGCGGCGCCGGCGAAACACCAGCAGCTCGACGATCATTATTTCGGTTCGATACGTCCGCGGATCCTTAAGTTTATGCATGAAGTCGAGCAGCGGTTATGGAGGTTGGGGATTCCGGCCAAGACCCGCCATAACGAAGTGGCTCCGGCGCAGTTCGAGCTTGCACCGATGTTTGAAGAACTTAATCTTGCGGTCGACCACAACATGCTCGTTATGGAGGTGCTCAGGCAGACGGCGGAGGAGAATTCGCTGGTGTGCCTGCTGCACGAAAAACCGTTCGAGGGCGTCAACGGCTCGGGCAAGCATTGCAATTGGTCGATTGCCTATGGCGGACGGAACTTGCTCTCGCCGGGTGAGAGTCCGCGCGACAATGTTATTTTCCTCACCTTCCTTTCGGCCGTGATCCGTGCTGTCGATCTGCACGCAGATATGCTGCGCGCGGCAACCGCCGGCGCCGGCAACGATCATCGTCTTGGAGCCAACGAGGCTCCGCCGGCGATTATTTCAATTTTCCTCGGCGATGAGCTTTCGGCTATCGTGAGGGAAATCGAAACCGGTCGGCCGGGAGGGCAGCGCGCGGGCGCAGCGGGCAAGAGGGAGGCTTTCAAGTTCGGCGTCGATACGATGATGCCGCTGCCAAAGGATTCGACCGACCGTAATCGCACCTCGCCTTTCGCTTTTACAGGCAACAAGTTCGAGTTCCGCGCGCCGGGCTCTTCGCAGAACCCCGCGGCGAGCCAGACGGTTCTCAATACGATTGTCGCCGAATCGATCGATGCTATCTGCGACAAGCTCGAGGCTATCGGCGGCGATTTCGACGAGGAGTTGCAGAAGCTGCTCCAGCGTTTGATTAGGAAGCACAAGCGGGTTCTTTTTTCCGGTGATGGCTACGGGCGCGAATGGCCCAAGGAGGCGAAAAAAAGAGGGCTGCCCAATCTCAAGGACACCCCCGCGGCGATTTCGCCGATGGTCGAGTCCGGGAATTGCGCGCTTTTCGCACGCTACGGCGTATTCACTCCGGCCGAGATGGCCAGCCGTCACGAAATAGCCGCCGGAGACTATCTCAGCCGCATTCTGATCGAGGGTAAGGTGGCGCTCGAAATCGCGCGCTCGATGATTTATCCCGTCGTGGCCGACGAGTTCAGCCGGTTGGCCGCGGCCATCGCTCAGGCCCGCAGCGACGCGCTTCGGTTTGGCGTCAAGGGTCTGAAGCATCTTTCGCTCAAGCTCGGCGCTGGACTTGACGATCTCGATCTAAAATGCGATCGGCTCGAGAAGGCAATTGCCCGTGGCCGTTCCGCGGCGATTCTATCGGCGATGGACGATCTGCGCAAGACGGCCGACCGGCTCGAGACGCTGGTCGACGATCGCAGCTGGCCGTTGCCGAAATACCGCGAGATGCTTTTCGTCTATTAGGGGCGTTTTCGCTTTGCGTCGCTTCAAGGCGGCTCGCGCGAGCGGTATGCATGATTAAGGAATGAATTGACCGCCGCATGCGATGATAGGGAATGGTGCCGCAAAAATGATAGAATAAAAAGATGTATCTGGTTCTCGCGTCGTCTCTCGCCAGTAATGTGAAGCATACTGAGCTCAAGGCTATCACATCCCTTACAGTGG
>CALYTX010000010.1 GCA_945487985.1 uncultured Verrucomicrobiota bacterium
ATACAAGGAGTTAGGTTAAATGGCAAAGCGTGATATCCCGCTCGAGAGAGTGCGTAATTTCGGCATCATGGCTCACATCGACGGCGGCAAGACGACGACGTCCGAGCGTATTCTGTTTTATTCGGGCAAGAACTACAAAATCGGCGAAGTGCACGACGGTGCTGCGACGATGGACTTCATGGTGCAGGAGCAGGAGCGAGGCATTACGATTCAGTCGGCCGCTACTTGCGTGCAGTGGGGCGATTACCGTCTCTCCTTGATCGACACTCCCGGACACGTCGATTTCACGGCCGAAGTCGAGCGCTCGCTGCGCGTCCTCGACGGTGCCGTGGCGCTTTACTGCGCCGTCGGCGGCGTTCAGCCGCAGTCCGAGCAGGTTTGGCGTCAGAGCGAGAAGTACAAAGTGCCAAAGCTTGCTTTCGTCAATAAGATGGACCGTGTCGGCGCCAACTTCTACAATGTGATGGAGCAGATGAAGAAGCAGCTTGGCGCAAATCCAGTGCCGATGGTCATTCCGATCGGCGCGGCCGAGTCGTTTGAAGGCGTTATCGATCTGGTCAAGATGAAAGCGCTCTACTTCGATATGAAGAATTTGGGCAAGACGGTCATCGAGAAGGATATCCCCGAGGAATACCTCGAGAAGGCTCAGGAGTGGCGCCAGAAGATGATTGAGTCGGCCGCCGAACAGGACGATGCGCTCATGGAGAAGTTCTTCTCTGGCGAAGAACTCACCACTGACGAAGTCAAGGCCGCTATCCGCAAGGGTTGCCTTGCGCGTACGATCACGCCGGCTTATTGCGGAACGGCGTTCAAAGACAAGGGCATTCAGCCGCTGCTCGACGCGGTTTGTGACTATCTGCCTTCTCCTCTCGACACGGGGGCAGCGGTTTCGGCCGATGATCCGTCCCAGAAGCGCGAGGTTTCTGACTCCGAGCCTTTCTGCGGGCTTGCGTTCAAGATTATGAACGATCCGAAATCGGGCGGCAAGATTACATTCGTGCGCGTCTATTCGGGAACGCTCAAGTTGGGCGCGGAGCTGCTGGACTCGACGATTGACCGTGAGCAGCGGATTTCTCGTCTGTTTCGTATGCATGCGGCCAAACAAGAGCCGCTCGACGAGGCGCATGCCGGCGATATTGTCGCTTGCGTCGGTCTTACCGAAACGCGCACGGGCGACACGCTTTGCGACCCCAGCGCGCCCATTACGCTTGAATCGATCGACTTCCCCGCGCCGGTGATTTCGGTTGCGGTCAAGCCGAAATCGCGCGGTGACAACGAAAAACTCGGCGTGGCGCTGCATGCGCTGGCGATGGAAGACCCCACCTTCGTTGTCAGTTTCGATCAGGAAACCTCCGAAACGATCATCGCTGGCATGGGCGAGCTCTACCTTGAGGTCATTGTCGATCGTCTCAAGCGCGAATTCAATGTCGAGTGCGATGTCGGCGCGCCGCAGGTGGCCTACCGCGAGACAATTACCGCTCCGGTTGACAACGAGTACAAGCATGTCAAGCAGTCCGGTGGTCGCGGCCAGTATGCGCATGTCTGCCTCAAGCTTGCTCCGCAGGAGCCAGGCAAGGGCTTTGAGTTCGTCAACGAAGTCAAGGGCGGCGTAATTCCAACTGAATACATTCCGGCGGTTGAGAAAGGCGTCAAGAAAGCTCTTGAGGCTGGTCCGGTCGCAGGCTTCCCGGTCGTTGATGTCAAGGCGACGGTGTACTTCGGCTCGTACCATGAGGTCGACTCGAACGAATTCGCGTTTATCGAGTGCGCCCGCCAGTGCTTCAAGCAGGCCTTCCTGAAGGGCAAGCCGCAATTGCTCGAGCCGATGATGGATGTCGAGGTGGTGGTGCCAGAGCAGTATATGGGAGCAGCCAACGGTTCTATCAACCAGCGTCGCGGCCGTATCGAGGGCATGGAAGACCGTTCCGGCGTGAAGTTGCTCAAGGCCACGGTTCCGCTTGCGGAAATGTTCGGCTATTCCAACGCAATTCGTACTGTCACTCAGGGGCGTGGTTCGTTCACGATGATCTTCAAGCAATATGAAGCCGTGCCGAAGAACATCGCCACCGAGGTGATCGAGAAGCGCGTCAAAGAGGGCAAGGTCCGCCCGTCGGCCGACTGACCGAAATCGGGATTGAACGACCTCTCCCCTTGCAAGACGCGGGCGGAAGATGAAACACACGCTGGCGCCGAAATCGCGCCAGCGTGTGTTTACATGGGGCAGGCTACAGGGAAAGCAATCGATTATGAAAAAATTAATTCTTGTTCTTGCGGCGGCGTTCGCAGTGTCGGCGGTGCTCGCGGGCTTATCCGACGGCGAGGCGCTTGAGCGTGCCCGCGAAATTCTTTCAAAGATGACGCTCGAGGAAAAATGCCGGCTTTTATACGGTTCGGGCACGATGACCTTGTCGTGTCCGCCCGGAGCCGGCGAGAAGCGGGAGTGGATAATGAGCGACAACAGCTCGACGGTTCGTCCCGAGATGAATCGTTGGGATTGGGGCTATACCGATCCCAAGAGCGTCAACACCAAGTTGCCTTCGCTTTCGGCGTTGGCGCAGACTTGGGATGTCGAATTGGCGTGGCGGCACGGCGAGACGCTTGGCTTGGAAATGCGCGATCGTGGGGTTGATCAGTTGCTTGGTCCCGGGGTTAATATCATGCGTACGCCGCTCAACGGACGCAACTGGGAGTATTTGGGCGAAGATCCGCTTTTGGCCGCCAGAATGTGCGTGCCAATCATCAAAGGCGTTCAGAGTTGCGATGTGGCCGCCACCGTCAAGCATTTCTGTCTGAACAACCAGGAAATGGCGCGCGACACGGTCGACACTCATGTCGATTCGCGCACATTCAATGAAATCTATCTGCCTGCATTCCGTGCGGCAGTGGTGGAGGCGAAGGCACTCTGCGTGATGACCAGTTACAATAAAGTTGACGGCATCTGGGCGAGCGAGAACAAGTACAATCAGCGCGGCATCCTGCGCGATCGCTGGGGTTTCCAGGGCATGATTCTTACCGATTGGGGCGGGCAGCACAGTTGCGATTTCGCCATCAACAATGGCGGCGGGGTGGAAATGCACTGGGGGCAAGGCATCGTGCATCTTGGCAATCCCAAGAAGAGTCTGCATCCGCTTGCCGATGCTGTCCGTGCCGGCAAGGTTCCCGTCGCCAATGTCGACGAGGCGGCGTTGAGGACGCTTTTCGTCATGGCTAAGACCGGCTACCTAACCGGCGGTAAGCGCCGGACGGGCGAGCGCAACACTCCCCGCCACCAGCGCCTCGCGCGCGAGGAGGGTGCCGATTCGATCGTGCTGCTCAAGAATGTCAAAGGACTTCTGCCGCTCGATCCGGCGACATTGCGCAAGGTGCTCATAATCGGCAAGAACGCCGACGAGAAGCAATGCCACAAGGGGTGTTCTGGCGAGGGTAATGTTCCTTACGAGATCACTTTGCGCGCAGCGCTCGCCGCCCGTCTGCCCAAGGCCGAGGTGGTGTTGATGCCGTTCTGCGCCAAAATGGAAATTGCCACAACGGATACTTCCAATGCGGCCATTGCTGGCGGACATGTCGAGCAGAAGACGAAGGTCGACTTCTGCAGTGTCGAGGAGCTAAAGTCCGCTGCCGAGTCGGCCGACGCCGTGATAGTGTTCACCGGTACGGAACTGGGCTATCAGGAGAACATGGAATCAGAGAGCCGCGACCGCGAGAATTTCGATCTGCCGGCTGAGCTGCAGGAGGCGATGCACACGATTCTCGGCTGGAAGTTGCCCGGGACGGTGGTAGTCTCACGGTCGGGAACGCCTGTCGGCTATACCTGGACGGACAAGGCCGACACGCTTGTGCAGAGTTCTTATCTGGGCATGGAAGAGGGCAATGCGATCGTCGATGTGCTCTTTGGTCAGGTCAACCCCTCCGGCAGGCTGGCGCAGAGTTGGCCGAGAACATACGGCGATACGGCGGTGGCGCAGAAGGGAACGTACAACAAAACCAATGTCGTCTACAACGAGCGCTTCTACGTTGGCTACCGCTGGTTTGACCGCAATAAGGTCGCGCCGCTGTTCCCGTTCGGATACGGATTGAGCTACACGACATTCGCATTCGGCAAATGCAGCGTGCGCGAGACGGACGGCGGCTGGATGCTGGAGGTTCCGGTGACCAACACGGGCAAATGCGCCGGACGGGAGGTGGTTCAGGTTTACGCGGCATATCCCGGCGCAAAGGTCGAGCGGTGTGTCAAGGAGCTCAAGGGCTTTGCGAAAACCAAGCAGCTCGCTCCGGGCGAAACCCAAATTGTGAAGATCGCCATCGGCGAACGCGATCTGGCCTATTGGGACGATTTCGCCAGCCGTTTTGCAACTGATGCCGGCGACTACGAATTTCTAGTTGGCGCTTCCTCGGTGGATATTCGCGAGCGTCTCGCGGTAAAGGTCGCCCGTACGAAGCACTATCGCGATTGAGGAGGGTAAAGTTATGGCCAAATTGCAGCTCGGGGTTCTGGGTTCGGGTTCGGGATCGAACATGCAGTCGATAGTTGACGCCATCGAGGCGGGACGGCTCGATGCGGAAATCAAGGTGGTGCTCGCTGACGTCCCCGACGCGAAAATCCTCGAGCGGGCGCGTCGGCACGGCATCCCCTGCCAGTTTCTCGATTGTTCGCCGTGGAAAACCAAACTTGCCGACGCAGCTGAGCTTGACTGCATCCGTATTCTGCGCGAGGCTGGGGTGGATACGGTTGTGCTCGCCGGTTTCATGCGCATCGTCAAGAGCGCATTGCTTGAGGCTTACCCAGGGCGCGTAATCAATATCCATCCTGCATTGCTGCCGGCGTTTCCCGGAATTCGCAGCTGGCAGCAGGCGCTGGATTATGGGTGCAAGCTTGCGGGAGTCACGGTGCATTTTGTTGACGCGGGCACGGATTCTGGTCCGATTATCGTGCAAAAGGCCGTCGAGGTTCGCGAAGACGACACGCCCGAGACGCTGCATGCGCGCATACAGGTTCAGGAGCATCTTGCCTATCCCGAGGCGCTCAGCATAATCGCCTCGGGCAGGTATCGTATCGAAGGCCGTCGAGTTAGAATAGGATAGGAGCATTCAGGAAGTGAAAAAAGCGTTGATTACCGGGGTTACCGGACAGGACGGTTCCTTCTTAGCCGAGTTCTTGCTCGAGAAGGGGTATGACGTCCACGGACTCATCCGCCGCAGTTCGGTTGATTTTCGCGAGCGCATCGCCCATCTTGAAGGACGGGAGAATTTTCATCTTCACTATGGCGATCTGTGCGATTCGAGTTCGATTTTCGGCGTCATCGCCGCGGTGCGTCCCGATGAAATCTACAACCTCGCTGCGCAGAGTCACGTGCAGGTTTCGTTCGATTCTCCCGAATTCACAGCTGATATTGACGCGACAGGCGTCTTGCGCGTGCTTGAAGCGGTCCGCCATGCGGGTCTCGCCGGAACATGTCGTATCTATCAAGCATCGACTTCCGAGCTCTACGGAAAGGTCGAGGAGGTTCCGCAGAACGAGCAGACGCCGTTTCATCCATATTCGCCCTACGCCGTGGCCAAGCAGTACGGCTTCTGGATTGTCAAGGAATACCGTGAGGCATACGGAATGTTTGCATGCTCGGGAATTCTTTTCAACCACGAGTCGGAGCGGCGCGGCGAAACATTCGTCACCCGCAAGATTACGCTCGCGGCCGCGCGCATCGCGCAAGGCAAGCAGGAGAAGTTGCTTTTGGGCAATCTCGATTCGCTGCGCGATTGGGGCTACGCCAAAGATTATGTCGAGTGTATGTGGCTAATCCTTCAGCACCACCGGCCCGAGGATTTCGTGATTGCCACGGGCGTGCAGCATTCAGTACGCGAATTTGCTCTGCTGGCGTTCCGGGAGGCTGGAATCGAACTCGAATTTCGCGGTTCGGGCATCGATGAAAAGGGCTACGACCGCGCGACCGGGCGCGTGGTAGTCGAGGTTTCGCCCGACTTTTACCGTCCCACCGATGTTGTCAACCTTTGGGGCGATCCTTCCAAGGCGAAGCGGGAGTTGGGTTGGAATCCAGCTAAGACGTCTTTTCTCGAACTTGTTCAATTGATGGTGCGTCACGATATGGAGAAGGTTGCTGTTGAGCGTGCCGGCGAGCGCGTGCGCACGAATCTGGCGGAATATCTTGAGAAAGGCGTAGTGAAATAATGGAGAAAAGCGCCAAAATATATGTCGCTGGACACCGCGGGATGGTCGGCTCGGCTGTGGTGCGCGCGCTGCGTGCGGCAGGATTCGGGAATATTGTCGTGCGCACGCACGGCGAGCTTGATTTACTCGACTCGCGTGCGGTGCGTGAGTTCTACGAGTCTGAACGGCCCGATGTAGCGGTTATCGCTGCCGCGAGGGTTGGCGGGATTGGCGCGAACAGCGAGGCTAATTCGCTTTTCCTCTACGAAAACGCGATTATCGCGATGAATACGGTCTATCAGGCCGCCGAGGCGGGGGTGAAGCGGCTGCTCTTCCTCGGCTCGACCTGTATCTATCCGCGGCTTGCGCCGCAACCGATTCCCGAAGAGGCGCTGCTTTCTTCACCGCTGGAGAAAACGAACGAAGGTTATGCGCTGGCAAAAATCTCCGGACTGAAACTATGCGAATATCTGCGTCGCGAACGCGGGCTTTGCTACCATTCGCTAATGCCGACGAACCTTTACGGTACGGGCGATAATTATGATATTGAACATGGACACGTGCTGCCGACGCTCATTCGCAAATTCGAGACTGCGCGCACGCAGAATGCACCGACCGTCACGCTCTGGGGTTCGGGAACGCCGCTGCGCGAGTTTCTGCATGTGGACGATCTGGCGGCAGCGTGTCTGTTTGTTCTCGGTTTGGAAAACCCGCCCAATCTGGTCAACTGCGGTTCGGGGCGCGAATTGTCTATTCGCCAGCTCGCTGAGACAATCCGGGAGTTGTGCGGATGCAAATCGCTAATCGTTTGGGATCGCACCCGTCCTGACGGCACTCCGCGCAAGCTTTGCGACACTTCGCTTATTCGATCTCTCGGCTGGGCGCCAAAGATTGATTTGGTTGGTGGATTGCGCCGCACAATTGACGAATATCGAGCCGCGCTGGCGCGGGGAAGCTTGCGCGGGGTAGACCCTTGTCAGGTTCAGTAAAAAAAGGTATAATATTCTCTCAATTTCGAAAAAGGAACGAAGAATCATGAAGAAAGACATCCATCCTGCCTACGACGAGGCCACGATTACCTGCGCGTGCGGCAACGTCATCAAGACCCGCTCTACGAAGAAAGAGATGACGGTCAACACCTGCAGCGCGTGCCATCCCTATTTCACGGGGCAGAAGACGATGGTTGATACCGAGGGCCGCGTCGATTCGTTCAAGAAGCGCTACGCGAAGTTCGCGAAGTAAACTTGATCGAAACCCGGCAGATCGAGAGCGTCCTGGGTCGTTTGGAGTCCGTCGAATCGGACCTGGGCGACCCGGATGTTTTATCAGACCCAAGGCGCTACCGTGCGGCCTTGCGCGAGCATGCTTTTCTTAAGAAGCTTGAAAGCGCTTATTCGTCCTACAAAAAAATCACCGACGACATTGCCGGCAACGAAGAACTGCTGGGCGATCCCGATCTTAAACAGGTTGCTGAAGAAGAACTACAGCAGCTACGCGGGGCGCTCGTTTCCGCCGAGCGGCAGGTGCTCGCGGCGTTGCTGCCGCCCGATCCGTTGGAATCGCGCAATGCGGTGATGGAAATCCGCGCGGGTACCGGTGGCGAAGAGGCTGCCTTGTTTGCCGGGGATTTGTTTAGAATGTATTCGCGTTATTGCGAGGCGCAGGGTTGGAAAATATGCCTCATGCACGGGAACGCTACCTCGCTCGACGGGTACAAGGAAATAGTGTTCACCGTTCAGGGCGAGGGAGCATACGGCTGGTTGCGTTTCGAATCTGGCGGGCATCGCGTGCAGCGTGTTCCGGCGACGGAAGCGCAAGGCCGAATCCATACGTCTGCGGCGACGGTGGTTGTTTTCCCCGAGGCGGACGAAGAAGACGAACTGGAGATCCCCGAAAAGGATATCCGAATTGACCTTTTCTGCGCCGGCGGTGCGGGCGGGCAGCACGTGAATAAAACCGAATCGGCCGTGCGTATGACGCATCTGCCTACGGGGTTGGTCGCCGTCTGTCAAGACGAGCGGTCGCAGCAGCGCAACCGTGAGAAGTGCTTTGCGACGCTCAAGGCGCGCATACTTGATTTCCGCCGCAGTCAGGAAGAGGCCAAGCTTGGCGCCGACCGGATGTCGCTTCGTGGTTCGGGCGATCGTTCTGGGCGTATTCGCACCTATAATTTTCCCCAGAATCGCATGACCGACCATCGCATTGACTTGACGCTGTATTCGCTCGATAGGATAATCGATGGCGAGCTGTCCGGATTGCTCAACGCACTTCACGATCACGATCTCGACGAGCGCATAGCGCGCGCGCTCGGGTGATTTGTGGTATACTTCTCGTTGGCATGGACAAGTTGGTGATTATAGCCGGGTGGGGGGCGTATCCGCGATTGCTCATTGAAGGGGCTAAACGCGCTGGGGTTCGCACGATGGATGTGGTGGCCATCCGCGGTTCCACCTCTCGCGCTACTTGGAAGGCGGCCGACCATGTGCACTGGATAACTCTTGGCGGCATCGCCGACGGTATTCGCTGGTGCGGACAGAACGGATATGAAGGGGCGTTCCTGGCCGGGCAGGTGAATCCACTGTCGCTATTCCGCGGTCGATTCGATTCCGAGGTGAAAAAGTGGCTCGCTGAGCTACCAGTCAAGAACGCCCACACGATTTTCGGCAAGTTGACGGAAAAATTCGCCGATGCTGGCGTGCCGATTTTGCCGGCAAGCTATTTTATGGATGAACACATTCCCGGTGTGGGTGCGCTTACCGCACGCGGGCTTACCGCCGAGGAAACTCGGGATGTGGAGCACGCCGTGCACATTGCATCCGATATGGGCGAACATGATGTCGGTCAGACGGTTATGGTGAAATCGGGCATGGTGCTGGCGGTCGAGGCGTTCGAAGGCACGAACGCGGCGATTGTGCGCGGAGGTCGTCTTGCCCGCGGCGGCGGTATCGTATTTAAGGCCGCCAGGCGCGGGCATGACATGCGCTTCGACATTCCTGTTGCGGGGCTTAAGACGCTCAAGACGCTTAGGAAGGCCGGCGCCACCGCGTTGGTCTTTCAGGCGGGCAGGCTGGTGTTGCTTGATCGCGAGCAGTCCATAGCCTATGCCAACGCCCACGGCATGGCGATAGTCGGCATCGATTCCGGTCTGCCGCCGGCACCTCTGCGTCCGCGATGAAGGTTTTGCTGCTATCTGGCGAGGAGTCGGGCGAAATCTACGCCAGACGGCTCAGGGCGCTTATGCCGGCGGCAGAGATTCGCGGCTATGCCGATTACGGATTTAAACTTGCCGATCTGGCCGTGATGGGGTTCCTGGCCGTAATCAAGAAACTTCCGTATTTTCTGCGTGTTCGGCGTACGATGGAGCGGGCGATTGACCAGTGGCGTCCCGATGCGGTTCTTTCTGTCGATTATCCCGGAATGAATCTCCGTCTGGCCGCCTACGCCAAGCGAAGAGGTATCAAAACCGTGCATCTGGTCTGTCCGCAAGTGTGGGCCTGGAAACGCTCGCGCGTTCCCAAAATCGAAGCCGCGCTCGACCATCTTTGTTGTTTTTTCCCGTTCGAGCCGCAATATTTCAAGGAAGGTTTCGCCGAATTTGTCGGTCATCCGCTCGCGGAAGATTTCCCCAAGCGCGAGATTGGCGATTTCGAGCGCGGGCTGGTGGCTCTGCTGCCCGGCAGCCGGATAGGGGAAATCGAGCGCAACCTTCCCGTAATGGTGGAGGCCGTCCGCCGTCTTGATGGCGTGCGTGCGCTTATTCCGGCTGCAAATGCTCGCGCGCTGGCGGCGATTGAGCGGGTACTCGCGGGGATTTCCGGCGGCGCCGATGTCGGCCGTCAGAGTTCGGGCGCGATTGAAGTTTGTCGTGGCGGGGCCCGGGAGTTGCTGCTTAGGGCGGAAATGGCCGTGGTGGCCAGCGGCACGGCTACGCTTGAAGCTGCGCTGGCACGCTGCCCCACAGTGCTCGTCTACAAGGTCGATGCGTTTTTGGCATGGTTCGCGCGCCGGGTGATAAAAGACATCCACCATATCGGAATTGTGAATATAATCTGGGAAAAAACGGGCGGTCGGGGGGAAGAGCCGATGGTCGAGCTCTTGCAAGAGGCGTTTACCGCCGAGGCGGTTTCGTCGGTGCTGCGGAAGTGGCGCGACAATCCTGATTTGCGTGAACGTGCGGCCGCGCGCCTTGGCGAGGTCGCAGCCCAGCTGTTTGGCGACGGTCAATCGCTGCAGCGGGTCGTCAAGATGGTTCTGCAGTGAATTTCTATTGCGGGAAGCGTTTTTTGCGCTCTTTTTCGCACGCGCACGCTCGTATTTTTGGTATAATATGGCAGTATGAATTTGCTTAAATTGCTTATTGGGACGAAGAACGATCGCGAACTGAAGAAACTCTGGCCGATTGTTAAAGAAATCAACCGTATCGAAGCGGAGTATGCGGCACGAAATTTCAGCGATGGCGATTTTCCGCGTATGACCGCCGAATTCAAGGCGCGTGTGGCTGGCGGCGAATCGTTGGACGCTATTTTGCCAGAGGCCTTCGCGCTCGTCAAGAACGCCTGCCGCCATCTTGTTGGAACCACGGCGGAGGTGTGCGGCCATACATTGGAATGGAATATGGTTCCATTCGATGTGCAGTTGTTGGGCGGAATCGTTCTGCATCAAGGCAAGATCGCCGAGATGCAGACTGGCGAAGGCAAGACGTTGGTCGCCACGTTGCCGTTGTATCTCAATGCGCTTTCGGGCAAGAACGTGCAACTCGTGACAGTCAACGACTATCTCGCCCGTCGTGACGCCGCGTGGATGGGTCATCTCTACAGCTACCTTGGGCTTAGTGTTGGCTGCATTCAGAATTCCATGAGCAGCGAAGAGCGCCGTGCGCAATACGGATGCGACATCACCTACGGCACCAATTCGGAGTTCGGTTTCGACTATCTGCGCGATAATGGCATGGCGCAGCAACCCGAGCAGGTGGTGCAGAGCGGCCACCATTTCGCGATTGTCGATGAAGTCGACTCTATTCTGATCGACGAGGCCCGCACGCCGCTGATTATTTCCGGTCCGGCCACGATGTCCACGAGCCACATCTACCAGCAGATTCGTCCGCTTGTGGACGCGGTGGTTCGCGTTCAGACTGCGCAGTGCAACGACCTCGTTCAGAAGGCGAAGAAGGCTTGGGAAAGCGGTAACCTTGATGAAGTTCGCGACCGGTTGTATCAGGTATACCATTCCATGCCCAAGCACAAGCAGTTTATGCACCTCATGGAAAACCCCGAGATTCGCAAGATCCAGGAAGACGGCGAGTTGAAGATGCTTTCTGAGGTGTACAAGGAGCATGCGCGCGCGCTCAAAGGCGAGTTGTTGTTCACGATTGACGAGCGCACGCGCGAGGTTGCGTTGACCGACAAGGGCTGCGAGAAGATCTGCCCGCAAGATCCCAAGCTCTTCGTGCTACCTGATTTGGCTGCGGAATTAAGCGCAATCGATGGCGATGCGAGCCTTAGTTCCGCCGAGCGCATAGAGCGCCGGCGTCTGGCGCAGTCGGCCTTCGTCGAGCGTAGCGACCGTGTACATGTAGTTGACCAGTTGCTCAGGGCATACTGCCTTTACGAGAAAGATGTCGACTATGTCGTGCAAGACAACCATGTCTACATCGTCGACGAATTTACCGGGCGCGTTTTGCCCGGCCGGCGCTGGTCTGACGGGCTGCATCAGGCCGTGGAGGCGAAGGAAGGCGTCGAAATCGAAAAAGAGTCTCAAACGCTGGCGACCATAACGATTCAGAACTATTTCCGGCTGTACGCGAAGCTCGCCGGCATGACTGGTACGGCGGAGACCGAAGCGCGCGAGTTCAAGGATATCTACAAACTCGATGTCGTTGCGGTTCCGACCAATCGTCCGGTCAATCGCCTCGATGGCAACGACCAGATTTACCGCACCCAGCGCGAGAAGTTCAAGGCAATCGTGGCCGATGTGAAATCGCGTCATGAAAAGGGGCAGCCGGTTTTGCTGGGCACTGTTACGGTCGACACGTCCGAGGTGCTTTCGCGGTTTTTGACGATGGCGCACATTCCCCACGAGGTCCTTAACGCGAAGAACCACGCGCGCGAGGCGGAGATCGTTGCGCTCGCCGGCCAAAGGGGAGCGGTGACAATCGCCACCAATATGGCGGGTCGCGGTACCGATATCAAGCTCGGCGAAGGCGTTAAAGAACTCGGCGGGTTGCACGTGCTTGGTTCCGAGCGCCATGAATCGCGGCGCATCGACCGTCAGCTGCGCGGGCGCTGTTCACGGCAGGGCGATCCGGGCAGTTCGCAATTCTTTATCTCGCTCGAGGATCAGCTGATGCGGCTTTTTGGTTCGCAGCGCATCGCCGGCATCATGCAGCGTCTCGGAATGAAAGAGGGCGAGGTGATGGAGCACAAGTGGCTCAACCGCTCGGTTGAAACCGCCCAGCGGCGTGTCGAGCAGCAACACTACGCCATCCGCAAGCGCACTCTCGAATATGATGATGTGATGAACAAGCAGCGCTCGATTGTCTACGAGTTGCGCTCGCGCGTTCTCAAGGGCGACCAGCAGAGCGTCCATTCGCTGATTCTCGATGTCATCAACGATCTTGTCCGCACCCAGTGCGAGCGTTATCTGTTTAGCGAGAAGGACGGCAATCTCGATGATTTCATGGCCTGGATCAGCGTGACTTTCCCAATCATGCTCGATGCTAATGAGATGCGCCCGTTAATGGGGAAGGTGCTGGAGGCGGGGGATTTGGTCTATTCTCGAGTCGAGGAGGCTTACGAGGCCAAGTGCGCCGGGGAAGATCAAGATGTGCTTCCGTACATGGAGCGCGGGGTTTTCTTGAGCGTAATCGATCGTGAATGGCAGGATTATCTCCGCGCGATGGATGATTTGCGTCATGGCGTCAATCTGCGTGCTTACGGGCAGCGCGATCCGTTGGTGGAATACAAGAAAGAGGCCTTCGGAATGTTTGAGCAGTTGATGATGGCAATCAAAACGAAAGTCGTCTCGACGGAATTCCGCAGCGCGACGGCCGGCAACGTCCGGCGGCTGATGGCGATGATGAAGGCGTCCAGTGAACGCGTCCAACGAACGAACGAAGATGAAATTTCGGTTGACGGCGCATCGACGTCTTCAGCGGCGCAGTCAGCTCCGCAACCCGCCGCTGCGGAGGCATCGCCTCAGGACAGAAAGCGTGCCGTGGCCGATGTTTTCGCGTCGATGATGTCCAACCCGTCGCGAGTTGCGCCTGTTGCTTCGCCTGCCGCGGGCGCAGGAATGTCGGCGCCGCGCCACGATGTCGTCGGGCGCAACGATCCGTGTCCTTGCGGTTCGGGCAAAAAATACAAAAAATGTTGCGGGAGGAACTTCGTATGACAACTGCAATTATCGTTGCCGCCGGAAAGTCGGAAAGAATGGGGACGGGAACGGACAAGGCGTTCCTCTCGCTGGTGAACAAGCCGGTGGTCGCTTGGTCGCTGTTAGCCTTCGAGCGTTGCCCCGAGGTCGATCGCATTGTGCTGGTCGTGCGCAAAGATCAGCAGGTGGCCGCCAAGGCTGTCTGTCAGATGTTCGGCATTTCCAAGCTGCAGGCGATTGTCGCGGGTGGCGCGAAGCGTCAGGAGTCGGTCGCGGCGGGTCTGGCGGCGTGTGATATCGACACGCGATATGTAATCGTTCATGACGGGGCGCGCCCGATGGTAGCTTCCGAACTAATTGCCGAAATTGCCAGGGCGGTTCGCCGCTCACCGGCGGTAACGGTTGGCCGGCGTATTACCGACACTGTCAAGCGCGTCGAGAAGGGGATTACCGTGAGCGCCACGGAAGACAGGGAGAAACTCTGGGCGGTGCAGACCCCTCAGGCCTTCCAGGTCAAGGCGCTTCGCGCGGCGCTTGCATCTCTTGGTGGACGCGAGGTTACCGACGAGTGTCAGGCGCTCGAACTTTCTGGCGAGACGGTGAAAATTCTCGAATCGCGTCAGCCGAACTTCAAGATCACGACGGTCGAAGATTTGCAAATCGCCGCTTCACTACTGAAATAACATGGCTCGAATAGCTATTCTTGGCGATATCCATTCGAATCTCGACGCGCTAAACGCCGTGCTTGACGATTGCCGCGCGCAGGGTGCCGAGGAGTTCCTCTGCACTGGCGACATCGTTGGCTACAATGCCTGTCCGCACGAATGCTTGCAGATGGTGCGCGAGCTGGGATGTCCGGTGATGATGGGCAATCACGATTTCTATGTTGGTTGCGAAAGCCTCAATCTCGACGATTTCAATCCTCACGCGGCGATGGTCGTGAAGTGGACTCGTGAGCAGCTTTCCGTCGACGAGATTGAGTATTTGCGCAAGTTGCCTTTCTCGATTACGCTCAAGGGCATAACGCTCGTGCACGCAACGATGGATCGACCCGAGAATTTCGGTTATGTCTTCGACAACCTGCAGGCGCAGGCTAATTTCACCAACCAGAAAACGCCGGTCTGTTTCCACGGCCACACGCACTGCCCGATGATTTACGAGCATTCCATACATGGCGTTTACCGTATCGACCCGCAGGATTTCAAGCTTCAGCTGGGACGGAAATACTTCATCAACGTCGGTTCGGTTGGTCAGCCGCGAGACGGGGATCCGCGCGCTACTTATGTAATCTACGACAATTTGGCCAAGGTCGTGTCGTTTCGGCGGGTCGAGTACGATATCGCCGCTGCACAGGCGCGCATCCGCGCGGCCGGTCTGCCCGAGCGTTTGGCCGAGCGCTTAGCCGAGGGGCATTGATTCGGGTCGGAAAAGTTCTTTCGAGAGGAAAATCATGGGCGAAGAGACAGCAAGTGGCTATAACGCCGAAAACATCCAGGTTCTGGAGGGTATGGAGGCCGTTCGTAAGCGTCCGGCGATGTATATCGGCGACACTGGCGAGCGCGGCTACCACCATTTGGTCTACGAAGTGGTGGATAATTCAATCGATGAGGCCCTTGCCGGCTACTGTTCGCGCATCGACGTGGTTATTAACGCCGACGGATCGCTTACGGTGCAGGACGATGGCCGCGGCATACCGGTGGATATGCACCCCACCCAGCACCGTCCGGCGGTCGAGGTGGTGTTGACCATTCTGCACGCCGGCGGCAAGTTCGACGGTTCGAATTACAAGGTCTCGGGCGGTCTGCACGGTGTAGGCGTTTCGTGCGTCAACGCTCTTTCCGAGTGGATGAAGGTGGAGGTGAAGCGCGGCGGCAAGATCCACCATGTCGAGCTTTCCCGCGGCCGCGTCACCAAGCCGACGCAGGTTGTGGGCGAATGTGGCGCGGAAACCGGCACGAAGGTGACGTTCTTCCCCGACCACACGATTTTCACTTGTCGAGCGTTCAAGTGGGAGATCCTCTGCGCGCGGCTGCGGGAATTGGCGTTCCTCAACAAGGGCGTGACGATTCACTTTCGCGACGACGAGGGCGAGGCTCGCCACGAAGAGACGTTCCGCTATGATGGTGGCATCGACGAATTCGTCGGCTATCTCAACGCCAACAAGAAAACGCTCTCACCGGTGGTGCATTTTGATGGCTCGTCCGAGACGGTTCGCAACGACGGCTCGCGCCATGTCATCCAGGCCGAGGTTGCGATGCAGTATAACGACGGCTATTCCGTGCTCGAGCAGACCTACTGCAACAACATCCACACCATCGAGGGCGGAACGCACCTTTCCGGATTCCGCCGCGCGCTCACCGCAACGGTAAAGAAGTATGCGCTCGCCAACAAGTTGATCAAGGAAAAGGAGTTCCAGGTTCTTTCCGGCGATGACATGCGCGAAGGCCTCACGGTGGTTATTAGCGTGAAAGTCCCTCAGCCGCAATTTGAAGGTCAGACGAAGACCAAGCTGGGAAATGGCGAGGTCGATGGTATCGTGGCCGGCATTGTCAACGACAGGTTGATGACGTATTTCGAGGAAAACCCTGCCGTCGCTAAGGTGATTATCGAAAAGGCGTTGATGGCCTCGCGCGCTCGCGAAGCAGCGCGACATGCTCGCGAGACGGTGCGCAAAGGGGTTATGGACGGGCTGTCGCTGCCCGGAAAACTCCGCGACTGTTCTGTCCGCGACGCCTCGAAGAGCGAACTCTATCTCGTCGAAGGCGATTCCGCCGGCGGTTCCGCGTGCAAGGGGCGCGATCGTTCGACGCAGGCTATTCTGCCGCTTCGCGGCAAGGTGCTCAACGTGGAAAAGGCTCGCATCGACCGGATGCTCGCCAACGCCGAGATTCGCACTCTTATCACCGCCATCGGCTGCGGCTTTGCTGAGGAATGGGATATCTCGAAGGCGCGTTACCACAAGATTGTCATCATGACCGATGCCGATGTCGACGGCGCGCACATCCGCACGCTGCTGCTGACGT
>CALYTX010000011.1 GCA_945487985.1 uncultured Verrucomicrobiota bacterium
CCTAAGTTCAGGCACAGTTCCACGCCCCATCCAAAACACGTATGTCGCCGCATCATCAAGCATGGAAGAAAAATCAAGCTCGGGCATGACATCGCGGCGGTCGTGGGCGGTGAAGACATGGAAGGACTCCGCGACGCCGCGCAAAGTCAGCGCGATGCCCGCAGATGCGGGTGCGGCGATGGCCGAGCTCACCCCTGGAACAACCTCGCACTCGATTCCGCTCGCACGCAGAAAAGCGAGTTCCTCCATGCCGCGGCCAAACACGAATGGATCGCCACCTTTAAGCCGCACGACGAGTTTGTGCTGCGCGGCTTTCTCGGCGAGCAGTTCGTTAATCTGATTTTGTTCGAGCGCGTGGTGGCGGTTTTCCTTGCCAGCGAAGATCAGCTCGCAACCGGGTTTGGCGGCATCGAGCAACTGCCGGGCAACGAGCCGGTCGTAAACGATGCAATCAGCGTTGCGGATAGCCGTCAATGCCTTGATGGTAATCAATTCCGGATCGCCAGGTCCGGCTCCAGCCAACACAACGCGTCCCTTACCGCCGCTCATAAAAACTCTCCAGCTTGAGCTCTCCATTTTCGAAATAGGCGTACGCCGCGACAATCTCACGGCAGCTGGCTCCGCTGGCAAGCAGAAAACCACGCTCTGCCATAGCGATCAATTCGGCCCGATCGTCGCCGAGACGGTCGATCATTGCCTTCAGTCCGATATCATCCGCACGCAATTCAATCGCCAATTGTCCCTGATTAGGAGCAGGAATCATCCACTTGGGATCGAGCAAAGCCGCAATTGAATCCCCGAGCCCCAGTCGTTTGAGGCCGGCGGCGGCGAGCACAATCGCGTCTAATCTACACTCGTCCGGACGGGGCGAGAACAGCTTGCGCAGACGAGTGTCGACATTGCCGCGGATATCGACGATATTCAAATCGGGACGGCGGCGCAGCAGGAATTCCCGGCGGCGAAGCGAACCGGTGGCGACTGTCGCGCCCAATGGCAGCGACGAGAGCGGATCGTCGCCGGGAATAGTCCGTGGCAAGTGTGCGCCGAGAACAAGCGCGTCGCGCGCGTCATCGCGCTCCCACGCCTTTGCCAGAACCAGTCCTTCCGGAAGGCTGGCGGGGAGGTCTTTCATGGAATGAACCGCCAGATCGATTTCACGAGACAGCAACGCGCGCTCGATCTCCTTGGTGAACGCGCCGCCGCCCAAATCGACGAGCGGCACGTGTGCCTGCACATCGCCTCGGGTGGCGATAGCAACGATTTCGAACGAGTCGGCTCTGTACGCCGCAGCGAGCCGGTCACGGACCAACTGTGCCTGCCGCATCGCCAGTTTCGAGCCTCGCGTTCCAATACGATAGATCATGCTGGACGTACGGCCGGGTTGAGGTAAACAGGCAGGGGGTCTATCGAAAGCGCCCCAGGGTTGGCAATGGCAAAACGAGCAAGCCCTTCGGCGGTGGGCTGACAACCGCCGAGATAACGTTCGTCGAAAGTTTCGCGCAGCAGCTCATCAATGCGGCGATCGTCGGGTGTTATCACCTTCGCTCCGAGCGGAACACGCAACGGAAGCGTATCTGCATCGGCCTGGAAAATCTGGCCAACCAACCGCAGACCATCGAAAAGCGCAACCCAAAATCTACCTTGCCGCGCGTCACCGACGACCGCCAGCGGTTCGCCCTCGCGGGCCAGCGCACAAGGCGAGGGCAGTCCTAGAACTTCACAGCCCGAACCGGCCCGGTAGCCTTGACAGAAGGCGAGCGCGGCGCGGATGCCAGCGAAACTGCCAGGCCCCAGACCCACGACCATGCGCGAGATGGTTTCGTCGGCGATGAAGTCCTGCGTCCTTTGCACCCACTCGCCGGAACGGCCGTCGGCGATGCCGAGAACCTCGGCGCGGACGATTGTCTGATCATCAACGAGACACAGCGACTGCGCCTGACCGGAACGATCAATGAAAAGCGTTTTCATGCTGCAGGTGTTTCTCCTCTCCGTACGGGAAATCCCCCGGAATGTAGTTCTGAACCTTCGGACTGACAATTACGCAAGTCTGGGGGAAGTGAGTAAATATCCACGGACAATCTTCACGCACTATGCGCTGGCATCGCCGCCAGAATTCATTGCGGCTGACGGCGTCGGGTGCGGCCATGGCCGCCTCGAACGCGGCGTCAAACGCCGCGTTCTCGTAGCAAGAATGGTTCGGACCGGGACTGCGATTTCCGGAATAAAACAGTTGGAGAAAATTTTCCGCGTCTGGGTAATCGCCTACCCACCCCATCATATAAAGCTGCACGCGCGCCTCGTCGACAGCCTTCACGAACGAGGCCCATGTACTGAACTGCAATTCGAGTTTCACACCGATTTTAGCAAAAAAGCTCGCCAGCAGCTCGCCAGTCTCGCGGCTGTCCTGGGTGGGACGGCCAATCGAGAGTGTCAACACCAGCCGGCGTCCGGTCTCGGGGTCGATTCCACCGGGATAGCCCGCCTCGGCGATCAACTGCCGCGCGCGGAGCAGATCGAACGGGAACGCCGGGGGTTCTTCGAGGCGCCCGTCGACGCCAGGCGGGACGGGTCCGTCGGCCAAATCGACGCGGTTGTTCAAGTATTCCCGCCATGCGGGGAAATCAAACGCGGCACTGAGAGCCTGGCGCAGTTTGCGGTTTTTGCCAACGACCCGATCGCGCATGTTGAACCCGATATAGCGAACCTGCAAATTAGGCGAACAAAGCAACTTGATCCCCTGCTTCGCCAAGCGAGGATTGAGCATGCCGTCGCGACCGACCACGGCGTCGTAATTGTCACGATCGATTTCGCCGAGCATATCCAGCTGCCCCTTGAGGAACATCAGCCAGCGCGTCGAGGGGTCGTTCACGACAAGATAGCGAACCTCGTCAAAGACATTGTCGGGGCGAACGGCCCATCCGCGCCATAGGGGATTCTTTGCAAACACCATCTCGTGGTTCTTTCGCCAGCGTTCAAGCCGGTAGGGACCGGTGCCAGAACCGTCGGGCAGGATGACTGCGGCGTAGGGCATAGCCATCATCCACGGGAAAACATGACAACGACGCTTCAGCCTGACCGCAACAGTTTCGGCGTCGAGAGCGGAAATCCCCTCAACCATTTTCATCGTCCACGCCCCAGGCGAAGCATTAGCGCTGTCGCGCAGGCGGTCGAGCGAACGGACCACATCATCTGCCGCAATCCGCTGGTCGCGGTCGGCCGCCAGACGAAAGGTATAAACCAACCCGTCGGCGGAAACTTCCGGCAAATCACACAGGCCTCGGGCGAGCCGGTAGGGTCTGGCCACGTAATCAACTTCCAGCGGGGTTTCATAAACGAGCGCCACCGCGTGGCTGTCATAGACGGTCTGCGCGCGAATTGGGTCGAGCGAAACCACTCTTTCCATCGGCCGCGTAAAGACGGCGGACAAGACGATGGTGGCAAGCGCGATCACGAATGGATCTCCACCCGAAGATCAATCCTCTTGGGAGCTCCGGGAAGTTGCAGCAGAAGTTTGCGGATTGCCGGCAGGCGAGCGCGAATGGCGAAATTGGTGGGAGCGTTCTTGACGTAAAGGAATATTTTGCCATCCTCAAAACGGCCGGGGATCGCCGGCAGGGCTGGGAAAAGCTCTTTCCAGCGGTCGACGAGCGAATCGAAAAATTCGTCGTGCACGGTCAACAGATCATTAAACGCCGCCTGCACCGCCGAAGCGAAGGTCGCGTGACGTCCGCGCTCGTGCGGAGCGATAGGTTTCCAGTTGATTCCGTTTTCGAAAGCCATGGCTGCGTCTTGCGCGAACGACCTGCGCTTTGGCTCAGCGGCCGGAGGCCTTCATCTGCAGCCAGGCCTCGATAAAAGGCTGCAGCCGGCCGTCCATCACACCATCGACATCGGAGGTCTCGTACTCGGTGCGCAGGTCTTTGACCATCGTATAGGGACAAAACACGTACGAGCGAATCTGGCTACCCCATCCGTTCTCCGATTTCGCGCCATAGAAGCGATCCATCTCGGCGCGCTTCTGGTCTTCATAGTATTCGTAGAGCTGGGCGCGCAGCATGTTCATCGCCTTTTCCTTGTTCATATGCTGCGAGCGCTCCTTTTGACAGGCAACGACAATGCCGGTCGGCAGGTGCGTCAGCCGCACGGCGGAATCGGTTTTGTTGACGTGCTGTCCGCCGGCGCCGCCGGAACGATAAGTGTCGATGCGCAAATCCTCGTCCTTGATCTCCACATCGATATCGTCGTCAATCTCGGCGACAACTTCCATTGAGGCGAACGAAGTTTGACGGCGCTTGTTGGCATCGAACGGAGAAATACGCACGAGCCGGTGAATGCCGCGTTCGGCCTTGAGCATACCGAATGAATAGGCACCTTCGACCTTGAAGTAGACATCCTTGTAGCCCGCCTCTTCGCCGGGCTGGGAGTCGTATTCTTCCACCTTCCAGCCCTGTTCTTCGCAATAGCGCTGGTACATTCGATAGAGCATGGCGACCCAATCGCACGCTTCGGTTCCGCCCTGACCGGCGTGCAGTTTCACAAAGACATTGCATTGGTCGAACTTGCCGCCGAGCAGCGACTGCAGACGCAGCTTGCCGAAAAATCCATCTGCCTTAGCGCATTCGGCGAGTGCCTCGGTGAGGGCAGAAACTTTCGCCTCGCCTTCCTCCATCTCGGCAAGTTCAAGCATCACCGCCGCATCATCGACGCTCTTCAGCAGTGAATCGTAGGGCACGACGTACGCACGCTCGCTGTTGGTAGCGGCGATAACCTCGCGCGCCTTGGCTTGATTAGTCCAGAAATCCCCCTGAGCCTGCTCAGATTCGAGTTGCGCAAGCCGCTGCCGGCGCTGGGCTATCTGGATATAATCAGCCATTTCCTCGACACGCCGGCGCAAATCACCTACGCGCTGACGCACTTCTTCGGTTTCTATAAGTCTTTCCTTGGTTTCCGCAGCCATCGTTGCTCCTTGGGGATTTCTACATTTGGCAAAAGAAAAAGGAATCAACCCCGCCGGGTTGATTCCTTTTCGCCTGCAGCCCGTTTCAGGCCTCTTCCTTGCTTTCGCTGCCGAACTCGGGGCGTTTGCCGCGATACCACCAGCACATAATCGGCGTGGCAATGAAGATCGACGAATAGGTTCCGGCGATGACACCGAAGAGCATCGTCAGCGCGAAATCGAAGATTGAGCCGTCGCCAAAGGCGAACAGCGCGGCCACGGCAAAGAACGTGGTCAGCGAGGTAATCACCGTGCGCCCAAGGCAAGCGTTGATCGCCTGGTTGCAGAGCGTCCGGAAATCGGTGCGCCCGTCGCGGGAGGCCTGCTCGCGGATACGGTCGAACACGACAACCGTATCGTTGATCGAATAGCCGATAATCGTCAGCAGCGCAGTAATCACAATCAGCGACACCTGGCGCCCGCAGAGCGAGAACAGCCCCAGCGAGATGAGCGCATCGTGCGCCAGCGCGACGAGTCCGCCGAGGCCAAAGCCGAACTTGAAGCGGAAGCCGACATAGATTAGAATGGCAATAAGCGAAAAGATTACGGCCTTCGTACCCGACTTCTTAAGGTCCTCGCCGACTACCGATCCGACTTCCTCGACGCTAGCCTCGGAAATCTCGGCCTCGGGGAACTTTTCGGTGAGCAGCTTGGTGACGTATGCGCCGACATTGCGATCAGGAAGCGCTTTACCCTTCTCGGTCTCGGCCGATTCGCCAGTCTTAACCAGCAAGGTCGTGTTCCCGACGCCGCGCTGATACTGGATTATCGTGGCATTGTCGAACTGCTCAAGCGCGGCGCGAACATCGCCAACGGCAGGCTGCTTGGCCTCGTCCTGAACGAGATTGTAGACAATTGAGGTTCCACCCGTCAAATCGACAGCCAAGACGCTGGCGGGATTGACGGCAAGCCTGATTGCGAAAAGCGCCAACGTGAGCACGATTACGATCGCCGAGGCGAGCATGGTCTTGTTACCGTATTTCAGGAAATCAATCTTTGGCGCCTTGAAAATCTGCATCATCGCGAACGGCTTGGCACGCTTGGGATCGACAATATGGTCGAAAACCAGCCGGGTTGCGACAATTGCCGTGAACATCGAAATGACAACACCCGCGGTAAGGGTAATGGCGAAGCCGCGCACCGGACCGGTGCCGACCACGAAAAGAATGATGCCAGTGATAATCGTCGTCAGGTTCGAATCGAAAATCGCGCTGAAGGCGCGCCCGTAACCGTTCTTGACGGCTATTCCGGCTTCAACCTTGCGAGCAAACTCCTCGCGGATGCGCTCGAAGATAAGCACATTTGCATCAACCGCCATGCCGAGCGTAAGCACCAAGCCCGCGATACCAGGCATCGTCAAAACCGGCAACTGAATCGAACCGCCGCCACCCATCGACGGATCCTGCGCAAAAACACCAAGCACGTTGGCCACGACTATCAGCGCTGCCGGCAGAAGCACGATGTCGAGGAAAAGCGCAATGTCGGCCACCAGACCCGTCAAGCGATAGTAGAGGAACATGAACAGCGCCACCAGTGCAAAGCCAATTCCCGCCGCCCACACGCCGGAATGGATGGCATCCTCGCCGACCGTGGGCGCGACTGACGATTCGGCCATGATCTTAAGCGGCGCGGGAAGCGCGCCAGCGTTGAGGTCGGCCGCGAGCGCCTTGGCTTCCTCCAGCGTGAAATCGCCCTCGATAATGCCGTTCGAGCCAATCTCGGCGCGGATTTCCGGAGCGGAAACGAGCATGCCGTCGAGAATAATCGCGAGCGAACGACCGCGGTTGCTGGGGTTCTTCAGCCCGTTGGGCTTGTAATTGCGGGTGAGCTCGGAGAATTTAGCCCCGCCGACATCGTTGAACTCGAAACTGACGATGAACCCGCCGCCGATTTTGCTACTGCGTTCGGCATGGGCCGCCACGAGATAATCGCCAGTCACATCGCCCTTGCGAGGGCGCGAAACGAAATGGGGGGAATAGCTCTCGTCGCGGTTTTTCTTCAGCATGAAGCAATAGCGCGCGTCAGGCGCATGGAAGGAAGCCAAGCGCGCAGCATAGCCAGGAACCTGCGCCACCTCGTTGTAGTTTTTCGCGCGCTTGTAGCCGCGAGCCGATTTCTCGTAGCCCTCGGGCGCCTCGTTGAGCGAAAGCAGGCGGGAAACGAGCTTGTCTTCGTCGGGATGAGTAAGACGGAATTCAAGAAACGCCATATCCTGTAGCCGAGCCTTGGCCTGCTTGCGCAATTTTTCGTCGGCACCGGGCAACTGAACAATCAGCTGATGCTTCTTGGGCAACGACTGAATCACGGGCTCGTTCGTTCCCATCGCGTCCACACGCTTACGGATAACGCCGGTAATGCGCTCATCGCAGCCTTCAAGCACCTTCGCGACCTCGGCCTCGACCAACTCGGCGTTGTTCGTCCAATCGGGATTGCGAGAAAAGATGTCCTCGCGCAGTTTTTCGATATCGACGCCAAGCGTGAAGGACGTTCCTCCCTCAAGATCGAGACCAAGGCGAACCTTCTCCTTGACTGGCATCGTCACGTGCACTGACACCGCCGCCAGCAGCACCAAAACCAACCATTTCCAAATATTATTGCGGACAACCGATTCCTTCGACATATGCAATGATTCCTCTTTGTTGGGCAAATTAAGACAGTATTATACTAAAATGACGGTTAAAAGTCCAGCCGCAAGGCAATAAGGACCAAAGAACCAGAACCGCTTCCCTCTTAGCGTCTGAACCAAGAGCGCCAGCGAAAAATACCCAACCACGGCCGCGATGAGCGTCCCCACCGTTAGCAAACCCCAGCCCACAGCATTCTCCGCAGCGGCCGCACTCTCGCCGACTCTGAATGATTTGATGATTTCCAACGCCATTCCTCCGATAATCAGCGGTGCGGACATTAAAAACGAGAATTCGGCGCTCTTGGCAGGATCGACCCCGCCGGCGCGCGCACTGGCAAGCGTCATACCGCTGCGCGATACGCCTGGAAGGAGCGCCAGCGCCTGCCCAAAGCCCATCAACAGCGCACGGCCGAAGGTGATCGGTCCCTGCCCGACAGACATGTAGCGAGTACCGATAAGCACCGCGCCGGTGAACATCAGCAGCGCTCCGACCATCTGCGCGTTCGCAAACATGCCGTCGATGAAATCGTGGCAACAAGCGTAAACGACGATTGCTGGCAGCGAGCTGAGAGCGATTTTGGCCACATATCGCCATTGACGTTCCCGGACGATCCGCCAAAGAACGCCCCGGTAGAAAAAGAATATGCTCGCAAGCGTGCCGACATGCAGGCACAGATCGAGCCGCATTCCCGGCTCGTTGACACCAAGCAAATGCTGCGCGACGACCAAATGCCCGGAACTGGAGACGGGAAGAAACTCCGCCACCCCTTGCAAAACCGCCAATATCACCACTTCAACCATCAAAACATCCTCCAGCGCAATTATACCACAAGCGGACGATGCGGTATGCTCGCGAGCGAAAACCGCGGCAAAAGCTCTTCAAGGGCGATCTCCTCACCCCGTTCGCACCAGCCGCAGGAAGCGGCAAGCATGCCAATAATCGCCTTTGGATTCCCGCCCGCCTCGCGATAGGCTGATATACGCGTATCGCCATGACGCTTGGCCAGGCGTCTGCCGTCGGCTCCGACGACGAGCGGCACATGGCAATACTTTGGCAAGTTCACTTCCGCGCCCATCTGTCGTGCGAACCATGGCGCAAGCGCGCGTGCGAGCAAAATCTGCGCGGGCGTGGCCGCCAGCAAATCATCGCCGCGCACAACCTCGGTGACGCCCATCAACACATCGTCCACAACCGCCGCGAGCGTGTAGCCCGCGCCGTATTCGTCGCGGGCGAGCGGAAAGTCGCCCAGCGTCTGGTCGACCACCTGCCGTTGGCGTCCGGCGAACAGATCGTCGAATTCCACTATTGAGCGCGGATCGACGCGAAAACGCCAGCATGGCCGGGGGCGAATTGCCTCGGCCTGACGATAGGAGGCAAATCTGCCCCGGCAGGTGCCCGGATAGAACAGTTGCTCGCCCGCATGCGGAGCGGACTGGGCCGATTCGACGTCCTTGCGCGAACAGACGCAGGGATAGACGAATCCGCGGACATGGAGAAACTCCAGCGCCGAGCGGTAGATATCCTTACGCGCAGATTGCACGTATTGCTCATCCCAATCGAACCCCAGCCAGCGCAAATCTTCAATCGCCTGGTCGGCGGCGAATGGTTTGTCGCGCGGGTGGTCGAGGTCTTCCATGCGCAAAACCACCTTGCCGCCGCGCGAGCGCGCGCTCAGATAAGCAATCATGAATGTGCGCGCATTGCCAAGGTGCAAAGCACCGGTGGGGCTTGGCGCGAGTCTACCGATCACCGGCTTAGCCAATACTTCTTCCATTCGCTGACAAACAGTCTGGCTTTCTCCTGGTTCTCGAACGCATTCTCGGTTGCCTGGCGCATATCGTGCGTTTTGAACAACGCCTCGAAATACAGTTTCTTGACGTTCTTGAACGGATCGAAGCGCACTTCTCCGGCGCCATGCTCGAAGAAATGGGCGATTGACCGGGCCAAACGGTATTTGCCTGCCCGTTCGCTATCGGTGCCGGCGTAGAACTGGGCATAATCCATCTCCATCAGCGCGGGGATGGACGCAGCCATCGCTTCAATATCCGCAATGGTGCCGTCCAGTCTCCAGTCGGCAGAATTCTCATCTTCGAAATACTCGGCGTAACCCTCGTTGAGCCAGGGCGAGACGGGTATCATCGAGGCGGCATACGAAAGATACTGGTGAAACGCCTCGTGGCGGATTGTCTTCATGAGATCGCGCGAACCACGTTCGGGATAATAGGCCACCAATTCGCGACGCAACGGACACCAACACGCCGCGCTCCAGCCCAGTTCCTCGCCTACGGCCTCAATATATTCGTCGCGGTCGCGGAAGATTCGCGCAATCGCCAGCACATTCGACCCGTCGATTGCCGTCGGCAATGCAGCGGCATACTTCGCGCGCAGCACCGGAAGTTCGTTCGTGAGCGCTTCGACAAACTTCACTTCGCGCGGCAGATCGTCGAGCACCACGAACTCCGACGAATCGGTCGCGCGCCACTGCAGGTAGTTAGTTATGCTGTTGCGCGCATCCTCCCGCAGCAATTCACGCTCGCTGGGGATTTCCGGGCGGCGGCCCGGCGAGTCCCGCTCGGCGCGCGGATCGTTCAGTCCAATCTCGCTGCGCAAGTCGCGCCGCACGACTTCGTCCCACCGAGCGAGAAAACTATTCTCGAAGGCGTCTATCGCCACGGAAAAGTCGTCGCCCGGCAAGAGTTCCCAGACGGCAAGATACCACGGCGCGAGCGGACGATCCGGGAGAAACGCCGCCGCCACCGCTGTCTCGTTGGTTCCGTGCAGATAAAGAATCTCTTTGAAATTTCGTATCTCCTGTCTGGGCACGGAGAATTCCTCGGGCAAATCGAAAGGCAGCAGTCGGGCGATTGCCTCGTCGCGCGCGCCGAGATCGCGTTTGCGGTCGATGCACACCGCCCCCTTGCGGTATTCCCGGCGTGTTTTCATCCCCTCCGCGAACTTGGGGGGCAGCACCGACAGTCTCGATACCATGAATTGGCGTCCATCATCGTCTTCCCAACGCCCGACCACCGCCTGCGAAGTCCAAAGATCGAGCGTGTCGTAGCGATCTTCAAGCATCATACGGCCCTCCTCCTTGACGAGGTAGGCCTGAGCCTTGGGCATTTCCAGCGGCAACGGATGAAGGAAGAAAAGACTCGCTGCAAGCAACATCCTACAGCCCTCCCATTATCAGCGAACCGAATGTGGAAATCGGAGTTGTGTCGCGATAGTTGTCAATCACTTGGCGAACATCTTTCGTCAGTCCTTCAACCTCTTCGTAAAGCGTGGAATCGGACATGATCTTCCCAAGCGTACCTTCGCCGCGTTTGAGCCGGTCAGCCAAATCGTTGAGGCTCCCCAACAACCGATTGGCGCCAGCGATGGTTTCACTGCCGTCGAACGACTCGCTCGCTCTGCGCAGACCGCTCACGGCGGCGGAGAGCTCGCCGTAGAGAGGATCGTCCTTGTCAAGCAACCGCCCGAGCGCACCTTCGCCGCGCTTGAGCCGATCGCTCAGTTCAGCGGCGTTCGCGACAGTGCGCTGCAGATCGGCGTAGAACGTGTCGTTCGTCGACAGCAACCGCCCGAGCGTACCTTCGCCCCGCTTTACACGCTCGGAGACTTCGCTCGCATTGGCGATTGTCCGTTCAAGTTCGCTGTAGAGAACATCGTTCGTCGACAGCAGTCTGCCCACCATGCCCTCGCCGCGGGCCACGCGCTCGACAACATCGCGAATCTGCGCGCTCGTAGCCTCAAGATTGGCAACGATCGCCTTGAGCTCGCCGTTGGAAGTGAATTCATTGAGGTTCTTGGCAATGCGCGAGATATCGCGCATCCAATCGGTTGGCGTTTCGCCGCGGAAAAGAGTAGTCTCGAGCGGCAGCATATCCCCGACGCCCTCCTCGAGCATCAGGTAGTTGCCGCCAAGCATCGAAAGATTGCAAACCGAAATGCGGTATCCGGTGCGCAACACGACCGAGCGGTCGATTTCGGCGACCACCGTAAGATTCGTGGGCGTAAGAACGATCTTCTCCACCGTTCCCACCTTTGTCCCCCGGTACATAACGCTATCGCGGTCCTTGAGCCCTCCGACCTCGGAGAAGACGATGTTAGCGCGAGTTCGCTCGCGCCGGCCGAGAATATCGACGCCTGAAACGACAACCGTAAAATACACAAGAAGCGACAACACCGAGAGCATGAACAGCCCGACAACCGCTTCGTGGAACGCATCGTTTTTCCTGCGACCCATTTCACACCCCTTTCATCGCCGCGAGAAATTCCCGCACGTGGCGATTTTCGGATTTGACGAATTCCGCCGGCGGCAGGTCCACCGCGGCCCTGCCGTCCTTAAGCAACACAATCCGGTCGGCAAACGCCAGCGCGCCCTGCAAATCATGGGTGACCACAACCGAGGTAATGCCGTGCGAGCGGTTGAGTTTGCGGATTAGCCTATTGATAGTAACCGACGTCACCGGATCGAGCCCCGAAGTAGGCTCGTCGTAAAGTACAATGTCGGAACGGCGCACGATAGCGCGCGCCAGCCCAGCACGCTTGAGCATACCGCCGGAAATCTCGGCGGGATACTTCTCGGCGGCGTCTTGCAGCTCAACCGCCGCGAGCGCGCAGTCCACCCGCGCGGCGATTTCGGCCTCGTCCAGATTGCCCTGTTCCTCGAGCGGCAGCGCCACATTCTCCCTAACCGTCATCCAAGCCAACAACGCGCCGCCCTGAAAAAGATAGCCGATGCGCGCACGCACGCGAGCGAGCTCGCGCTCATCGCATTGGGCGACATCAATGCCATCAACGATTACGCGCCCGGAATCGGGAGTCAGCAGCCGCACCAAATGCTTGAGCGTAACCGACTTGCCGGCGCCAGAGGGACCGGCGATAGCCAGTATCTCGCCTTTCTTCACCGAGAACGAAAGCCCGTCGAGCACCGGCGAGCCGCATAGGCGCTTGACGACTGCATCGAACTCGATAATCTTTTCTTCCATGGCCTTCTTTACCGGTAGCAGATTCTCGTGATTATGTAGCCGAACATCAGAATCAAGAGAAAATTGACAATCACGCTACGCTGGGTGGCCCGTCCCACCCCAGTGGCTCCGCCGTCTGCGCTGAAGCCCTCAAAAACGGCAACCGTTCCCACCACCAGTCCGCACCAGAGCGCCTTGAACAACCCCACATAGAGGTCTTTAACCGTCGCGATGGAAAGAGCGCTGGTCATGTATTGGCTGAAATCGACCCCCAACTGCATTGACCCGACTATTCCACCGCCGACGAGCCCGATTACACTGCAATAGAAGCCCAGGATCGGCGCAATGACCGCCAGCGCCACAATCCGCGGCGAGGCAAGAAATCGGACTGGCGGAATTGCCATAATCTCAAGCGCGGCGATTTCCTCGCCAACTTTCATCGTCCCCAATTCCGCCGCGATCGCCGATCCTGCGCACGCGGCGAGGCAAACACCGCAGCTGAACGGACCGAACTCGCGTAGCAGCGAAACCATGACCGCCGCGCCGAGATAGATCTCTTGGTTAAACCGCCTAAGCTCCAACCCGACCTGCAGCGCAAGTATCATTCCGACAAACAGCGAAACTGTCGTCACCACCGGCAAAATACCGATTCCCGCGGCGTAAAGTTCACGGAAGAAGGCATCGCGGCTATTGCGGCGTCCGAACGCCGCCGGGAAGGATCCGAGGGCGGCACACAGAATCACCGTAGCGCGGCCGAACGACGAGAGCAACCGCACAATGCGCGCAAAAGCGCCGCCGAACGAACCGCCGGCGACGCTCTCGTATTCGCTCTCGCGCTCAATGGTCATGCTATTTGGCTTCGGTTGCGCCTTCCGGACGCTTCTCCCAGCGCTTTACCGCCATAATCGTATCTTCGATGCGCCCGAGCGAAAGTTCATCGCCAGCGTAGCGGGTTTTCAGGTCTTCGAGCGCGGCCAGCGCCTTGTCCTTCCCGGACGAGCAGGCATAAGCGCGCGCGGCACCGAGCTGCGCGGTAATCAACCAGGGGGCGTTAGTGTGGACTGCGGCGAAAGCCTCGAATGCCTTGGCCGCCTCGTCGTAGCGACCCAGCGCCTCGAGCGCGTGGGCAGCACCCAGCGCCGGCGCCTCGTCAAAGCCCGGCGGCGGATTGGCCTCGAGCTCGCGGTAGAGGCCGAGCGCCGCATCGAAGCGACCTTCGTAGAAATACTTTTTCGCCAGTCGCAGCTTGAGCGCGCTGCCAGCCTTGGAAGAACCATGCTGAGCAAGAGCGCTTTCCAGTTCCTCGACCGATTGGGAATTGACCAACGCCTCGGAAGCGGCCAGGCGCTGCGCCTCGCGGTGGCGTTGCACGCCGAAATAGACAGCGGCGGATGCTGCCGCTATCGCAACGACGATGAGCGTCTGGCGGCCGTTCTTCTCCCACCACTCGACGACGGGCATGAGTTCTTCTGGAATCTCTTTCATTTGTGTCCTTTCTCTTCGTATAAATCCGACCATTCGTTCAAAATCGACTCATCCTTGCCCTCCGCGCGCAGAACGATCCGGTTATAGTCGAGCGCATCGAGGAAATCGCGGTTATGGATGAAGCGGCTGCGTCCCTTCGCCGGAGATGCGGCGAACCGGCGGAGGCTGTCCATCAGCAGGACCGCTGTGAAATACGTGGCCTTCGGAGGCCTAATCGACTTCGCCAGCGACTCCATTACCTTGCGCCCCATGCCGTCCTTCTTCAGTTCACGCAAGGGACCACTCATCAGCACCGCCGCGCGCAGACCGTTGGAAACCTCGAACCCTTGCGCGGCCATGCGCGTTTCATAGTCATCGAGCACCTTGAGATATTTCCATGCCGGACTCTTCCGGCCGCCGCTACGGTCGACATAGGCGGCGAGCTCCGGCAGCAAATCGCCCATCAATCCACATTCCCACAGCTGGCGGAACGCATCCGCCGAGCGACCGTAGGGGAATAAGCGGAAAACCTCCTCGCAAACACGCGGCAGCGATGCATTCAAGATCATTGAATGGTATTTTTTCATCGCCGCGGCGGTTTTACGCTCGATCTTAAATCCGAGGCGGGACGAAAACTTGATGGCGCGCATCATGCGCACGGGATCTTCCTGAAAACGGATCTCGGGATCTCCAATCGAACGGATAATCTTCTTGCGGATATCGTCCATCCCCCCCACCCAGTCGATTACACTGAAATCGCGGATGTTGTAGAACAACCCGTTCACGGTGAAATCGCGGCGGTTGGCATCGGTTTCCGGAGTGCCGAAGGTATTGTCTTCCGCCGGGCCTTCAGCGGCGTGCTCGATAATCTCGCCCACCGTCTGGGAGTTCTGGCGAAAAGTCGCCGTTTCAATCACCTTCTCGCCGAAGCGGACGTGCGCCAGACGAAAGCGCCGCCCCACAAGAAAACAGTTGCGGAAGGCCTTCTTAACTTCGTTCGGCCTCGCACTCGTGCCGACGTCAAAATCCTTTGGCTTGCGCCCCATAAGCAAATCGCGAACTCCCCCGCCAACGAGATAGGTTGTGTAGCCGAGTTTGTCGAGCCGATAAAGCACTTTTAGCGCGTCGGGATCGATGTTTTTACGCGAAACGCAATGCTCCGGACGTTTATAGACGACCGGTAGGGACTTCTTCTTTCTCAAAAAAGAAAACATTTCATCTATTATACTATTTTCTTCCCCGGCGCGCAAATGCGGGCGCGATTGAACAGAGATTCCAAATGGAGCGGGTGGACGCTCCTTCGTCGCATCCTCCCGTTCC
>CALYTX010000012.1 GCA_945487985.1 uncultured Verrucomicrobiota bacterium
CGCTACCAGCGTTCGTTCTGAGCCAGAATCAAACTCTCAGAAAAAGAATTTGAGTCGCGGCTTTCCCGAAGGAAGCCGCTTTCTTGACCTCTCACACAAACATCTTACTGTTTTCTCAAGCACCAGCTTTCAAAGATCGATGTTCAGCCCTGTTCGGGCGAACGGATGCATAGTATATCAAAACGCGGTTTAGCGCGCAAGGGGGAAAACGCAACTTTTTAAAAAAAATTTTTTATTTGACAAAATATCGCAGTAGGATTGAAAAAGATGCTATTATATCAAGGTTTCATTGCTTCTATGGCTTACCGACGATGAATCAGCAAGACCTTTTTGCCGACGATTGCAAGGAAATGTCCGAACTGGGTGCTCTGTTTTATGAACTGCCGCGCTTGAGTTGTCCTGATGACTAGAAAAGACGATCTTCTCTTGATAATTGGGAATGTCGCTCTAAGCGGCAAAACGCGCTGCCAATACAATTATGCTATAATACTTTGAAAGCGACGCCGCCTGGGCGCGCACGCTGATCTATCAACTATCAACCCACAAAAAACGGTAATTATGGAAATAGTCTGTCTTGATCTTGAAGGAGTACTCGTCCCGGAAATTTGGATTGCTTTTGCCGAGGCAACAGGAATTGCCGAGTTCAGGCGCACTACCCGCGACGAGCCGGATTACGACAAGCTGATGCATTACCGCATCGACCTGCTCGACCAGCACCGCCTTGGGCTGACGCAGATTCAAGATGTAATCAGCTCAATCCGTCCGCTGATTGGTGCAGAAGAGTTTCTCGAGCGTCTGCGCGAGCGCACGCAAGTACTCATTCTCTCCGACACATTCGACCAATTCGGTCGACCGCTGATGAAGAAACTAAATTGGCCAACCTTGTTCTGCAACTCGCTGACGGTCGATGCTTCCGGCCGCGTAATCGGCTACAAGTTGCGCTGTCCGCAGACCAAGCTGACTACCGTCAAGGCTCTGCAAGCGTGCGGATACGATACTATCGCCGCTGGCGACAGCTACAACGATTTGGGAATGATCAAAGCCTCGAAAGCTGGATTCCTTTTCCGTTCAACCGATCAAATCAAGCGCGACAACCCCGACATTCCGGCATTCGAAACCTACGACGAATTTCTCGAAGCGATTTTAAGCCACCTCAGCTGAAGTAATGCCCGTGCTGATTTTACTGGCCGCCATTTCAGTTTCGTTCCCGACCGCTGGAACCAAACTTCCGTTTCTGGAGCGCTGCTATATGACCGGTGCCGTGCCGCTATCTGTCACCAATGTGACAGTTCAAGGCAAGGCCGCAGACCTTTACCGCACCGGCGGCTGGATAACCATGATCGATTTGGTCGAGGGCACGAACTCGATCGAAATCGTTGCCGGGAACGACACGACCAACTGTGTTTTCACTGTCGCGTCCAAACCTGCGCCAGGCAAGGCCGCGCCGCCAAGCGCCAACGAATACGGGAAACTGCCTTTCGCAAGCGATGTCTCTCGGCCGCACCCCGCCGGCAAGGAGCCCGCGGATATTAAAATCGTGCTCGACGCCGGTCATGGCGGCAGCGATCCGGGAACGAAAAGCCCACATGGAATCGGCGAGAAAGTCGCCAACCTCCAACTGGTCCGCGAAATTGCCAAGGTGCTCGGCGAGATGGGGTACAAGACTATTCTCACGCGAGAAGACGATTCCTTCGTCAAGCTTGCCGACCGACCGAAGAAGGCCCACGCAGCTGATGCGGAGTGCTTCGTCTCAATCCACCACAACGCGCCGGGGTTCAGTACCGACCCGCGTACGGTTCGCTACCATGCCGTCTATGCGTGGAACACCATCGGCTCGATTCTGGCCGAATACATCAACCGGCGCATGGCCATGACCCTCGAAGGCGACATCCCCACCCGCGGCGTCCTCCAAGCCAATTACCTTGTCACGCGCAACCCAGAAATACCCAGCTGCCTCGTCGAAGTCGATTTTATGACTACCCCCGAGGCGGAGGAAGCCGTTTTCGACGGCATCCGCCGGCGCGCCATCGCCAAAGCGATAGCCCAGGGTATCGACGAATGGTGCCGCGCGGCAGATTGATCACTCGCCGGCGGCCGGCCGACCACGCATGAGCCGGATTGATGTGGGCACGGCGATTACCAGCGCAAAGGCCACCGCGCCGAGCGCGCCACGCACAATAGCGCCGTAGGGGACCGCGAATGCAGGCGGCAAGCCCCAGTTGGCCATCGTCGCGCGCGTAACCGCCGTGAAGAGCCAACCCGCAAGCGCACCGCACAATCCACCGACGATTACTCCCCCGGCCGCTACCGCCAGAGCCTCGCGCACAAGCAATCGGGCTATATGCGCGCGCGTTGCGCCAATCGCCCGGAGCACGAGGAATTGACGCCGGCGGGCATCGGCGCTGGCAACGAGCATCGGCACGAAGGCAAGGGAAACGACGGCCAGAAAGATATACGGCACGCGCGCCATTTCGCCTATTAAATCGTCTCCGTGCGCAAGCGTGCCGTCGGCTATCTCGTCTCGCGCGTGCAACTGCACACTATTGCCGCGAACTTGCCTATCCTCAGAAAGCAGATCCGCTCCGCCAAGGGCATTCACGATGGCCGCCTCCGTTTTCCTGCCTGCGGCAAAAACTCCGTTAGAAGCGAGAAAACCCGGTTCGTATTCAAGCCAAAGGTGGGTCATGTTCACCATCGGTGCAGGTCGCGCATCCATGGCCTCGAGTGTATCGAACCCCACGAAAAGCGGTCCGTCGGTATCAACCGGCATGCGGTTGAGACCGCGCACAAGCGCGCGGCTGGTAACAAGATGCCAGTTCAAATCGACAATGCCGACAACCTTCAGCGCATTAGTCAATCCGCGGGTGCAATCAAGCGAGATTTCGTCACCGAGCTTCAGTTTGCGCGCGCGCGCCATCATCTCGGTGATAATACAATTATCGCCCGTACGAAGCAACCTTTCCGCCGACTCCCAGTCGCCGGCGACGAATCTGAACGACGGCAGCCAGTCGCTCGCGAGCAGCAGCGCATTGCGGTAGGCTTTGCCGCGGACGGGACCATCCGGCGAACCCTTCGATTTCAACTCCTCCTTCGGCAACAGGTCGAGCTGAAGCGGCGATAATTCGTGGATGCGCGCGACCCCTTCCAGCTTGCCTTGCAGCTTCTCGATCTCGAAACTAGAGACACCCGCGGGAAGAATCGACACAATTGCGTCGGGCCACTCGCGAGAAGGCACGAACGAATGCATGAGCGAGGCTCCCCACACTTCCACCGCAACGAACGCGCCAAAACCAAATGCAAATGCCGCCAGCGTGGGCAGGTGGCGCGCCTGTGCAACCCGGCGCGAGGCCGCTTCAAGCGGTTTGACCGCCAGCGCTGCGCGCAGACCCGCCAGCGTCGCCGCGAGCGCTACTGGCACTGCACAGCCCGCAGCGACGATAAACGAACGCCAACTAAACGCCATCCCCGCTGGGAACAGCTCTTTGCACGAAACGACGTACGCCACGACAGCCACATACGCGGCCGCGCCGCCGATGGCCACCCCGGCGAGCGTCTGCAACAACGCCGCCTTGCATGTTTTCGCAACCACCCCCAACCGCGTAAGACCGAGCGTGCGCAGCATCGCGATTTCCCTGCGCTTGGCCTCGATCGAAAGCAAAATCGAATTGGCGACGAGCGCCAACGCCGCAAATAGCGCCGCCCAGAACATGAGCGGTTGCGCCCGCGAAAAATTGCGCTGGGCGTCGCTCGCGAATCCTTCGGCGAGGTCGGTGGCGTTTTTCGCATGCCATTCGCTCCAAGCCTCGCCTATCGACGCGGCTGTGGCAGTAGAAACGAACGCATTGGGGTAGCCGCGCACCGGACGATTCCAATCGAGAATCCCGGCCACCTTCAATCTGTAAGCGGCGCGGCGACCGGAAAAAACCATCTCCTCGCCGACTCGCGGCGGCTGTAGCCTGCGTTGCGCAAAGAGCGCACGCGAAACGACAATGCCGCCCTCGGGAATCGTATCGCCTTCCCGCGTGGCTACCAGTGCCCGGAGCGGCGGACCCTGCAATGGAATGCCACCGGGCCGGTAATCTGGCGAAAGCATCGCCGTCTTCGCACCGCTTTCCACTGGTGAGGACGCAAGCAACGCCTCCGCGAGCACGAGCGACTGAAAAGAATTCGTCTTGGCCAACGAGTTGACGAAAACGACCAGCCCCGCCGCAATCGCCACGCCCGCTACCGCGCAAACATGCCGCGCCCTCACCGGTAGGTCTCCAGATAGCGTTTCGAAACCTCGTCGGGATCGCCGTTCGTCATGCAAGTGGCAACGATATGGCCATCCTTCAAGAAATGGACCTTGCGTGCGCGCGCCGCGACGACAGGATCGTGGGTGACGACGAGAATCGCGCTTTTCCCCTCGCTGCCAAGTTCGCCCAGCATGCCCGACACTTCTCTGGCCGCCTTCGCGTCAAGATTGCCGGTGGGCTCGTCGGCAAGCACGATTTCCGGATTAGCAACCAGCGCGCGCGCAATCGCCACGCGCTGTTGCTCCCCACCGGAAAGTTCGCTGGGATAGTCAAGCTCGCGCCCCATAAGCCCGAGATGCCGCAACAACAGCTCCGCACTGCGTTGCGCTTTGACGCTGCGACCCTCACCGTCGAGCAAAAGCGGCATCATCACATTGTCTTTGACGTTTTTTCCGCTCAAAAGGCAGAAATCCTGGAAAACCACGCCAATATGGCGGCGCCGAAATTTCGCCGCCGCCGCGTCAGACATGCCGACAATGTTTTTGCCGCCAATCTCGATTGTGCCCGCGTCGGCCGACAAAAGTCCCGCGGCAAGATGAAGAAACGTCGATTTTCCGCTGCCGCTCGGACCCATCAGCGCGGCAAATTCGCCGGCCTCGAGCGTCAGATCGAAATCTTTCAGAACCTCGCGCTTGCCGTACCTACGGCACACGCCTGTCGCCTTCAATGCTTCCATCGTCGTGTCGTCTCCTTGTATCCAGTTCAACGGCGAGCGGCCGTCGAAGGTTCAAACCTTTTTGTCTTGCGCGAATACCGCCGATTGCGCATGGACATGGCAAATAGCCAGCGCCAGAGCGTCTGCAGCATCGTTCTGGGGCACCTCCGGCATGGAGAGCAAAGTCTTGACCATTCGCTGAACCTGCGTTTTTTCCGCCATGCCATTGCCGCAGACGGACATCTTGACGCGCCGCGGCTCATACTCGAAAATATCCTTTCCCGCTTGCGCACCAGCAACGATAACCGCTCCGCGGGCTTCACCGAGCACCATCATCGTATTGGCGTTCTTGCCGTAGATCACCTTTTCGACGCTGAGGCAATCAGGGTGCCACGCTTCAATCAAGGCGGCGATGGTCGAGTGAATCTTGACCAGGCAAGCCGAAACCGGAAGCCCGGGCGCATTGGGAATATTGCCGAATGCAAGCGGACGCAAACGGCTGCCGGAAACTTCCAGCACACCGTAGCCGGTAGATCTGAGCGATGTATCCACTCCAAGAACAATCATAAAGTTATTATACCAAAATCCGTCACCCCGCCCCCGTGCGCACAAGCGCGGCTACAAGTGCACAATCACTGCAATCGGGATGCACCTGTAGGCAGAAGTCACGATGGATCTGAAGCAACCCCTGCAATCGCAGCCCGTTGCCATAATACATTGCGCGAGGATTGTGGTCGCGGCCGAACATCCGGAACGCCGTCAGCCGCATCGGCGCGGAAACGTCTTCCGGCGGCAGCCAGTCGGGAATCTCGCGAACCCGACCCTCGGCCATCGCCCAGGGCAAGACGACATTGACAATCAGCGCTCCGGCGCGTCCGCGTCCGATTTTCCCGCCGGCGGACAGTGCGGCAACCATCTCACGGCAGCTTTGAGGCGCAAAATCCGCCGCGGCAGCGAAATCCATAATCGGCGTCGAGGCGAAAATTTCCGCGGCTGCCGCAAGACGCACGGCAGGGGAATTACGCGGGCGCGCCGAAGTGCGATCCCATTCGACAAACGCGGCGGCCGCCAGCATCGCGGCGTGGGCATTCTCCGGCTCGGCCTTGATTGTGCGGTACGGAACCATCTTCGAGACGCGACGGAACCCTGAGGAGTTCTTCTTGTATCCCAGCGCTCCCATGACTTCGCGATAGAAAATTTCCTCGCGTTCGACGTCCGCAGCCGCCAGCAGCGTTCGCAGTCGGCGCGCCTTGAGGCCAAGCCGGCAGCGCCCGGCCTGCGCGAGCACTTCCCCGGCCAGATCGGGAGAACCGGTCAGGAGCGCACAGCATGGCCGCTCGTCCGCCGGTAGACGCGCGAACGGATAAGCCCCCAAATCGATATGTTCCGGGAAGAACGAAGCTTCGCCGGTCACAAACCGACCAAGGCAAATTGAAATCGCCGCAGGCGGAAGCGTATCGGGCACGGGGCCCGAGCGCCACGTCACATGCGCAACAACCCGTTCGTAAGCGCGATTGGCTCCGTGCCGATGGACGGTCCAGTCTCTGGGATCGAGATGAATTTCGACATCGCCGCGCAGGCGGCGGCGATCCCGTCCGAGTTCAAGAACCGCGTCCGTGAAATCAGGTCCCGCCTCAAGGTTCCAGCTGCCGGGATCGACAACCCTGACTGGCGTTCCGTCGCGAGCGGACAGATTGCGCGGACGAATCGTGCGGTCGTACCATATCGCCTGCACATGCCGTTCAGTGAGCGGCTCGCCGCGGCAGCGACAATAATTCCAGGCAACGCCTCCGGCCACTTCACGCCACCTTTCTTGGTTTCGCCATGGAAGGCCCGGCGGACTTCACAGCTTCTACGACGCGTCCGATCGCGGACGGATTTTCCTTGAGATAGGCGACGGCCGCGAGCATTCCCTGGCCGAGTTGCTCCTCGCCGAACGATAGCCAACTTCCCCGCTTCTCAATTACGCCGCGGGCAAGCGCGGCATCGATTAGCGAGCCTTCATACGAAATTCCCGAAGCGTAAAGAATGTCGAACTCGGCTTCAGTGAACGGCGGGGCCACTTTATTCTTGACCACCTTGACGCGCGTGCGGTTGCCAACCACTTCGCCGGCGGCGTTCTTGATCGCACCGATGCGCTGCACCTGCAGCCGGCACGAAGCGTAGAATTTGAGAGCCTTCCCGCCGGGAGTGGTTTCGGGATTGCCGAACATCACGCCGATTTTTTCACGAACCTGATTAGTGAAAATACACAGTGTGCCCGTCTGGGCGATTGCCGCGGTAAGCTTGCGCATGGCCTGCGACATCAGCCGCGCCTGAAGCCCGACATGGCTGTCGCCCATGGCACCGTCGATTTCTGCCTGCGGCGTAAGCGCCGCCACCGAATCGACGACTACAATGTCGAGCGCCCCGGACTTCACGAGCTCCTCGCAAATTGCCAACGCCTCCTCGCCGCTCGACGGCTGGGAAACAATCAGATTGTCGAGGTCGACGCCAATCTTGCGCGCGTATGCAGGATCGAGTGCGTGCTCGGCGTCGATGAACGCAGCTGCGCCGCCGGACTTCTGCACATTGGCAACCGCATGCAGGGCAAGCGTGGTTTTGCCCGACGACTCGTGCCCGTACAACTCAACGATGCGCCCCTTGGGCAAACCTCCGATTCCCAGCGCCAGATCGAGCGAGAACGCGCCCGTGGGCACGGCCTCTACGCTGGCGGCGGTCTTCTCGCCAAGCCGCATGATCGACATCTCGCCGAATTCCTTGCGTATCTGTCCGAGCACATCCTCCAGCGCCGAACCGAACTTCTTCAATATATTTTCCTTGGCCATTGCCACGCTCCTTTCAATTTTTCCAATCCACAAAACGTTCGCCGGCGACGAAGAGCCGAACCCGCTCGAAATGATCGATTTGGGCCTTCTGGCCGCTCTCGGGCGAACCGTAAATTTCAATTACGTCAAAACGGTAACTCTTTCGCCAGTCGCGGGCTCGAAGCCATGCCCAGCACGCCCGGCGCAACAGTGTCTTCTTCCTGCGAGTGATGCTTCGCAGACCGCACTGCCGCTCGGACCGCCGGGCGTGCTGCTTGACCTCGACGAACACGAGCGTCGAACTGGTTTGGTCGAAAGCAACAATGTCGATCTCAAGACGGCGGTCGTGCGCGCAGGGGCGGGCGTTGCGTTCGAGAACCTCGTAGCCGGCCGCCGCGAGAAAATTCGCGGCAAGCGTTTCGCCCCAGGCGCCGTTGCGAACTCCGATGTTGCGTTCTTCACGCTGCCGGAGCATTGCGCTGCTCCCCGGTCGCAGTCTTGCCTTCCAGCCCGTCACGCCCGGCCGGCAGCGGAATGCCAAAGCAAATCAAGCCCATCGAACTTGCTATCGCCTCGGCCAGTCCCGTCGCTTCGTATGCGGTAAGATTGATTGCCGCGTGCGATTCCTTGCCGCTTTTAAGCGATCGGTAGCACTCGAAGAGGAAGCCCGGCACCACGTCTATCTGATGGCGCAGGTTAATGCGTGTCGCTCCGCGCGGCGTGCGATGATAGAGACCTTTGCCGTTCTCGAGCGACTCGCATTCGCCGCGGAAAACCTGCAACATCTTGCTCAGGTCGTTAAAGCCGAGCTTAATCGCAATTGCCTCGTCCCAGCCAAACCGCGCACAGACGGGTTGCGCGCCGCCGCTTTCGCCGACGGTCAGCTGTCCTGCAAGCTTGGCCATCAGGCAGCCCTCGGCATTGTCGCTCGCGGGATGCAGTTCGAGTTGCAATGCGGCTCCCGTACCGCGAGAATTGGGGTGGTAGAAAGTGTGTTTCGGACGGAATCCGCCCGCGGCGCGCGAAACGCCATGCTCTGTGTTTGCATTCATGGTTGTTCTCCTTGTTTTGTTGCCTAATGGCAGGTTTGCGAAAATCGCATCAATTGATTCTACGCCCAGAATTTCATATCGAGCATCCGATATCCGCTGGCGATCATAATATCCTCTTCGGTCACGTCCGCAGCGCCGCGCAAATCAGCGGAGGTACGCGCCAAACGCAAAACACGGTCGTAAGCGCGAGCGGAAAGATTGAGCCGCTCGAGCGTCCCGCGAATCTCCTCCGCGGCTCTGACGGTAAGCCGGCATATATCATTAAGATCGCGGCTTTTCGCATCGGCGTTCGTGAACACCCCTCTCATCCCGCGATAGCGTTCCGACTGTATTCGCCGGGCGGCAAGCACGCGCTCGCGGATAGTAGCGCTGCTTTCACCGTTGGGCAGGCTTGCCAGCTCGTCAACCCGAACCGCGCCCACGCCCACCTGGATGTCGATGCGGTCGAGCAACGGACCCGATACGCGCTGTTGGTAACGCAATATCTGCCTTTGGGTGCAACGACACTCCCGCCTCGCGTCCCCCAGATATCCGCACGGACACGGATTCATCGCCGCCACCAGCATGAAACGCGAAGGATAATCGCAGGCGGCTGCCGCGCGCGAAACGCCGACATGTCCATCCTCAAGCGGTTGGCGCAGCACTTCCAGCGCATGCCGGGGAAACTCCGCAAACTCGTCCAGAAACAGAACCCCGCGATGTGCAAGCGACACTTCCCCGGGCACGGGATGGGCGCCGCCCCCGAGAAGACCAACCGCGCTCACCGTGTGATGCGGCGCGCGAAACGGACGGTGCGTAACGAATGTACCCTCGCATTTCTCCGGACCGGCCACAGAATGGATCTTCGACACTTCCAGCGCCTCTTCCACCGACATCGGCGGAAGAATCGAGGGTATGCGCCGCGCCAGCATAGTCTTGCCCGAGCCGGGCGGACCGATCATCAGCATATTGTGTCCGCCGGCAACCGCCAGCTCCATCGCATGGCGGACATTTTCCTGTCCTTTTACATCGGCGAAATCGTCGCCCTCCTCGCGGCCGGATTCAACTAAATCGCCAAGATCGGTAAAAACCGGCGATATGTCGCGCTCGCCCGAAAGATACAGCGCCGCCTCGCGCAGGGTGGACACGGGAATGACGTCGATTCCCGACACGACACTCGCCTCCACCGCATTGGCCGCCGGCACGAGAATCGCCCGCTTGCCGATACGGCGCATTTCCATGACAATCGGCAAAATTCCCTTCACGCGCCGCACCTCGCCGGAAAGCGCGAGTTCCCCCGCCATCGCGCAATCGGCCAGCCGTTCGGTGCGCAGCCGCTTGGTAGCCTTGAGCAAACAAACGGCGATTGGCAAATCATAAATCGGGCCCTCCTTGCGCACATCCGCCGGCGCGAGATTCACGGTGACGGCATATTCCTCTTTCGAGCGGTAACCAGAGTTCTTTAACGCCGTGGATACGCGGTCTTTCGCCTCTTTGACGGCGGTATCGGGCAGCCCGACAATTGCGAAGGAACTCGTCCCCAGAGCCGAGTACACCTCGATTTCAACCGTCGAGGCATCAACGCCATTAATCGCTCCCGTATAGCATTTCGCCAACATATCCACCGCCCTTTCTTGCGTTCAAGATGGCGGTATTATGCACTATCGGCAGAGAAAATGTGTCCGGAATGTGTCCTGAATGTGTGCGAAATTCCACACACATTTCGAACACATTCCGGACACTCCTGATTGGATTATTTGATAAGGCAATAGCCGCTACGATAGTTGTTGGCTATCATATCGCCGGCAGGGCCGAGCTTTTTCTTCAGGGAACTAATGTAGCTGCGAATCCGCGAGGTGTCGCCCCGGAAATCGTCACCATAAATCCTCGCCAGCAGCGATTCGCAATTGACATAACGACCGCGCTGTTCGTTCAATGCCCCGAGTATGATCGCTTCGGTTCTGGTCAGCGCCATGGACGGCTCTCCCTTTTTCTCGACGGACATCTTAGACAAATCAACCGTCACCGCGCCCAATAGGAACACCTCGCGCGGACGCTCGGCGCTCGCGGCCGCCAGGCGGCGGCGAAGCGCCGCCTTGACCCGCGCGACAAATTCATCCGGCGTGCGCGACTTGTCGATATAATCGTCGGCGCCCATCCCCAAACCCCGGACAAGCGATATCTCGCTGGGCATGGCCGTGAAAAACATGATTGGCACCAACGCATCGAGACGGCGAATCTCCGCGCAGGCAGCAAGTCCGTTCATCTTCGGCATCATCACATCGAGCAACACGAGATCGGGGCGCTTCGCATCAAACAGGCGCACGGCCTCGGCGCCGTCCCTGGCAAGCGTCACCGCATAGCCTTCCGCTTCGAAAATCGACTTGAAGACATTGCGCACCGAGCGTTCATCATCTGCAATCAATATCGTTTCCATCGCTTCAATTATACCAAAAACTGCCGTGTCGCTAAGTTCTTCATGCTCTACACGCCCTTGAAACGAGCGATAAATTCGTCCTCGCTGATAATCGGAACGCCAAGCGCTTTTGCCTTGATATTCTTTCCGGAAGACGAGTCAACATCATTGTTGACGAGAAAGTTAGTTTTAGTCGACACGCTGCCGGCGAGCTTTCCTCCTTGTGCTTCGACATACGCCTTGAATGCGGCGCGGTTGGCAAAGCGTCGCACATCGCCAGTGATGACGAATACCAGCCCCTGGCAGCGCCCTCCAGTCGGCGCGGACGATTCGATCACGGTCAATCTCGACAAGAGTCTTTCGACGAACTCTCGGTGGCGGGGATCCCTGCACCAAGCGACAAACGCCGCCGACTTGGCCGGCCCTATGCCCTCGATCGCGGCGAACAGATTCTCGTCTTCCGCCGCGAACGCCGCGTCGAAAACCTCGCGAAGCCGGCGGCCCGATGTCAACCTGCGCGCGACATCGCTTCCGCACAACGGAATCGAAAGCGCCACAAGAATGCGCGCCGCCTCGCGTTCGCGGCAAGCATCCACCGTATCACAGATCTTGCCGGCGCTAACCGGGCCAAAACCCTCCATCGCCGCAATCTCGTCGCGGTGCTCGCTTAGACAAAGGATGTCCGCCATCGAACGGATCCAGCCATTGTTTACAAACTTGGCGAGCGTCTCGCCGGCGAGGCCTTCGATGTCCAAACCCTCCTTGGAAACGAACCGCTCGAATTTAGCCAGCATTTTAGCTGGGCATTCGTCGTTAGTGCAGCGGAGCGTTTTCGTCCCGGACGGCGAAAGACGTGTTTGCGTCGGCGCGCCGCAGGCCGGACATTCGCAGGGAATAGTGAAACGGCCTTCGCTTGCAACAACTTCTACCACCTTCGGAATGATCTTGTTCGCCTTGATGACATGCAATTTCGTGCCGGGGCCGCCTATGCCCAGGCGCTCGCACTCGGAGACGTTGCAAAGGCTCGCGCGACGCACGAGGGTGCCCTCGAGCGAAACCGGCGCGAAGACCGCCACCGGCGTGATCGACGCGAGCGCACAGCTCCACTCGATGCGCTCGAGTTCCGTTTCGGCGACTTCGTCCTGCCACTTGAAGGCAAGTCCCGCGCGCGTAGCGTGGTGTCCGGTAACGGAACCGGTTGCGGCGTAGCGCGTATCGTCATAGACCACCACCAGTCCATCGACGGGAAAGGGATTGCGGCGGGACGCAACCTCGTCGGACCACCGGCCGATTGCAGCGCGGATGTTGCCGACGGATGGCTCGTCGATGCGTTCGCTCGCCACCGGTTCGAGGCCGACTGACCGCAAATACTCCATCCGCTCCCCCCATCCGGACAGCTCCCGCTCGGCATGGACAAGCGTGAAAGGAATCCACTGCAAACGGCGGCGCTTGAGTTCCTCGACATCTTTCAGCGCCAGCGAGCCCGAAGCCAAATTACGGGGATTGGCGAAATCATCGCCGGAGGTGGCGGTAAAGTCAGCGAAATCGGCGTACGAGATAACCGCCTCGCCGCGCACGACGAGATGCCCACGGTCCGCAACGGTGCGAGGGATGCCGGCGATGCCATCGGCAAGATGGGTGATATTCGTGCCGACATGTCCATCGCCGCGCGTCACGACCTTGGTCAGACGCCCGCCATCGTAGGTGACGACGAGCGTAAGGCCGTCGAGTTTCCAGCTCAGCCATATCGGACGACCCTGGGCCCACTTCGCGACATCTTCCACCCGCTTGGTTTTTGCGAGCGAAAGCGCGGCGAATTCGTGCGGCTCCTTGCGTCCGGCCAACTGGTCGGACGAAACTTTGTTCGTCGGCGAATCAGCAAGCACAATCCCTGTTTCTTCCTCCAGCGCCTTAACGCGGTCGAAAAGAGCGTCCCACTCGTAATCGCTCATAAGCTCGCCGCGCCCCCCGTAGTAGGCATCGGCGGCCGCGTTCAGTTTTGCCACCGCCGCGCGCATTTCCGCCATCGCGTCCGTTGCCTCGCGCGCGTTGGCGGACACAGGAGTCTCCTCTGCGAAAAATTCCATCTGCCGCTCTTGCGGAATACGACTGCTCGCCATAATTGCCTCGCCTTCTGCGGGTTCGCCGCGGTTCGCTATCAGTCCAGGACGCCTTTCGACGGCGGTTCCTTTTCGTCCCACCATGAACCTTTGGCGCCGGAAACGCGCGCAATGGGCTTGGTGGTAAGCTGCTTGCCTTTCGTTGTTGCCGCACGAATCGGCACCACTTCCTGTTTCTCTCCCTTGCCTGTATCGCGATTGATGCGTTCCACCAACTCCCGCGGCAGGAAGTGCTGCTGGTGTATCTTCTGTCCCTTGGCCGGCTTGTATTTGACATAGAGCATGTCGGGGCAGCCCTTCTGGAGGAACAAAATCTTCGACTTGGGTTTTTCCGGGGCGAGGAAGTAGTCCTTGTTACGGATAAGCCCGCCGAAACGAAAACGCTTGATGTAGCTAAAGCCGTAACTGCCATCTTCATAGACGCAGGTGAAATCGAGCGCTTCGCGATCCTTCTCCTGATTGTAGCGGATCACGGCCAGCAGGTCTTTGTCGACGAATATCTTCTCCTCCGGCTGCACCTTGCGGAAGCGGCCGGTTTTCCACACGAGAATAAGCTCGTCGAGCGAGGAGCACTTGAAAAGTTCATCGCCGCCGCGCAAACCCGAGCCGACGTAGTTGTTCTCCTTGTCCCATTTAATCGTGAGCTCGCTGGCAGTGATGGCGCGGACATCAACCTGCTTGAAGGCGCCAGTTTCGATCTTGGTGCAGCGCGGATACTTCTTGCCGTACTCTTTGAGCAGACCCTTGAGATACTTCGTGACGAAACTTTTCAGACGGGCAAGATTGTCCCTAACCTGCGCCTCCTCCTTGAGGATGCCCTCGATCTCCTCGCGGTTCCGGTTGATGTCGAAAAGCGAAATGCGACGGATCGGAATTTTCAAGAGGCGCTCGATATCTTCGTCCGTGATCTGGGGATGACGCAGCTCCTTGAGAAACGGCTGGAAGCCGGCGCGAATCGTCGCCTTGACCCCTTCATTCGTCTTCTCGGTCTCGATGCGCTTATAGATGCGCTCCTCGATAAAGATGCGGTCGAGCGTACGGGCGTGGAAGAGTTCGTCGAGTTCGCCGAGACGAATCTCCTGCTCGCGTTTGGTGAGCTCGAGCAAGCGATCGACATTGCGCCGGAGAATGTCCGAAACGCTCATCAGCTTCGGCCGGCCGTTGTCGAGGACGATTGGCCGCGACGAGAGCGACTTCTCGCAATTAGTGAAAGCATAGAGCGCGGTGATTGCCTTGTCGGGGTTCTCGCCCGTTGCGAGCTCAAGCTCGATACGGACCTTGTCGCTCGTGAGGTCGTGCAGTTTACGCACGCCGACCTTTTTCTTCTTAATCGCCTCTTCAATCGACTCGGCGATGGAGTCGGTCGTCTCGCCCCACGGGAGCTCGGTGATGACCAGCCCCTTCCCCTCCTTCTCAATCTTGGCGCGGATTTTCACCTTGCCAAGACCATCCTGGTATTCCGATACATCCATTACGCCGCCCAGCTGGAAATCAGGATAGAGTTCAAAAGGCTTCTTCTGGAGAATCGCGATTTCCGCCTCGAGGAGCTCCGCGAAATTGTGCGGCAGAATGGCGGTCGAAAGACCGACCGCAATGCCGTCCGCCCCGAGCATCAGCAAGAGCGGAATCTTCGCCGGCAGGTAGACGGGCTCCTCCTTGCGGCCATCGTAGTTCGGGACGTAGGTCGTGGTTTTCCGGTTGAAGACCTCCTTCCGGGCAAGCTCGGTAAGCCGGCATTCGATGTATCGGGTCGCCGCGTGCGGCATACCCGTCAGAAGCGAGCCGTAGTTGCCTTGTCCGTCGATCAGATAACCAAGCCCCTTGCCCCAGAGTTTGTTCGCCAGCACGCAAAGCGCGTCGCCGATGGAAGCGTCGCCGTGCGGGTGGTACTGCATCGCATGGCCTACGATGTTGGCGACTTTCGTATAGCGTCCATCGTCCTTTTCCCACAGCGAATGCATGATGCGTCGCTGCACGGGCTTCAGGCCGTCCTCGACCGCCGGAATCGCGCGCGAGCAGATGACGTAGGCCGAGTACTGGCGGAAGTTGAAG
>CALYTX010000013.1 GCA_945487985.1 uncultured Verrucomicrobiota bacterium
AATCACGCAAGCATCGCTCGCCGGCGCATTCGCCGGCCGGTCGTACCATTCAATGTATGGCTCGGTATTTTCGGCACGCACGAAACCAGGTTTTTCCATATCAGATGTGAGCGCTGCAACCTGATCGCTACATCGATTAGGCATTTTATCCTTCGGCCAGAGATACTCCTTTTCGTTGGCGGCAGCAAACGCAACGGCAAACGCAACTGCGCTCAGAAGTGTGTGCTTCATGTTTGAGGAGGTTCCTTTTTTATATCATCGTCGATTCGGTGAATACATTCTTCAACAAAGTGCTCGATTGTTCGGTCGTGTTCGCCCAGACGGGAAACATCGCCGTGCGAAAGCTTGCGCGCAAGCTCTCGCGCCGTGAGAAAAACCTCGCGAGCGGCGCGAAGGTCACCCTTGCCGGAATCATAAAGGAACATACCATGCTTCCACGCGAGTTCCAGACTATCGGGATTGTGCAAACGCGCCTCGGCAATCAGCCGTGCGGCCAGCGCGCGATTGCCCATTTCGCGTCCGGCCACATATATGGCGGTCGTCCACGCGTCTACATTGCCGGGATCGGAGCGCACCGCGGCCCACAACCATGGTAGCAATTCAACAGCCTTTTCGCCTTCGAGATGGCAATGCTCGCCGGTATCGGCATGGACGCGATCGTTAATCCAGCAATACGGATCGGCAAAACTTACGCCCTTGGTGTCCATTCCGCTATGGAAATAACTGTCGGCCTTGTGGACCATCGCTCGGCTGATGGTTGCCTTCGTGTCGCCGAAAGCCACGGAAAGCGCATCCTCGCCGCTGGCAATCTGCGCCAGCGATGGCCCCTTAGCGCGCAAGAAGAGTGCGAATATGGCCGCCGGCGCGGCGGTGCATAAAGCGGCAAGCGGCAACCAATGCCGGTTGGGGCTGGAATTTCCACTCACGGCTTTACACCTTTTTTCTCCGGAAAATAGCCGTTGAAACGCATAGCAATGCGGCGACGTACGCCACGGCGTAAAGACATACTATCACCATCACCACGGCGTCCACCGGTCCGTGGCCGTGAATTACGCGCATGCGCATATCGAAAAATTCTGCGTGCGGCGCGAGAGCGTAGACGGCGTTGATGACGAAGGCGAGCGCCGAGGAGACCCCCTGCGCGTATTCCGGCAGCCGGCGGCCGAAGAAAAACATCGCCGTCAACATTCCGGCCGAGAGCACAAGATTAGCTGACGGTGTGAAAATCAGCGATCCAAGCAGTGAAACGGCCACTGCGAGCGCGACGAAAAGAATATGCAACACTACTGCCTCGACCAGCGCCATCGACAATGTTCCGCCGCGCAAAAGCACGCTCCCGGCGAACAGGAAATAGAAGAGCAGCACTGCAGCCGAACTCGAAAGCATCGCGCCGAGATATTTCCCGAGGAGGAGCCGTCCGCGAGAGATTGGTTTGGCCAAAAGCGGATAGATTGTACGATTGGCGAACTCCGGCGGCAGCAGCCGTGAGCCCGCGCCCACGGCGATAAAGAGCGAGAACCCCCACACGAGCAACAGCGCCACTTCGTCAAGATATCGCCCAGCCCCTCCGGCACCGAACGGCGAGGCCATGGAAAGCGGAATCATCAGTGTCAAGGCAAGTGCCAGCAACGCATAAAGATCGTTGCGGCGAAGGAGCTCGATAAACGAAAGCCTGACGATGGCAATCATCTGGCGCAAGAAAATTTTCATTCCTCCCCTCCTTTCGCCAACACATCGAGGAAGAGCCGCTCGAGATTCTTTTCGCCCTCGCCGGCCAAATCCCTGACCGGACCGCGATAAACAGCACGACCGTTTTTCATGATAGCCACCTGGTCGCACAGCAGCTCGGTTTCCCCAAGTTCGTGGGATGAAAAGAAAATCGTCTTGCCAGCATCGCGCAATTCCTTCATCAACTCGCGGAAATGAATTCGCGCAAGCGGATCAAGCCCCGTAAAAGGCTCGTCGAGCACCAGCAGTGCCGGATCGTTCAAAAGCGCTTGGGCGATGCCGGCGCGCTGGAGCATGCCTTTGGAATAAGTTTTAAGCGGACGAATGGCTGCGTCCGCCAAGCCAACCTTCGCCAGCAAAACCTCAGTACGTTCACGCACGAGATCCTTGTCCAAGGCGCAGATGCCCCCGTAAAACGACAAAAGCTCCCTGGCATTGAGATAAGGGTAATAATATGCGATTTCCGGCATGTAACCGACTTGGGCGCGCACGGAAGGCGTGCGGGGGTCTCCTCCCAGCACCGCGACCTTGCCCGATGTCGGGACGATCAAGCCGAGCATCATCTTTATCGTTGTCGTCTTTCCCGCGCCATTAGTACCGAGAAATCCCATAATCTCGCCAGCGGCAAGTTTGAGCGTAAGATCGCGCACCGCATGGATTTCGCCGAAAGAGCGCGATGCACATTGAATGCTGACAACTTCCATGGAAAGTATTATAGCATAGTGCCTGCGTGCGGTGCAAAACCACCAGCATTGGAGTTGGGGATGCCGCTTGCCGGCATCACATTCTTAAGTTTGCTCCGTAAAACCCAGGGGATTAGTGGTTGCCGTGTTTTCCGTAAGCTGTCGGTAACATTCGTACGCGGCAATAGAAACGGCATTGGCAAGATTGATGCTGCGCGCGTTCTCGCCAGGCATTGGGATGCGAAACAAGGACTTTGCGTATCGCGTGTAGAAATCCTTCGGCAAACCTGATGACTCATTCCCGAACACGAGTGCATCTCCAGGCTCGAAACGACAGTCGTACAAAGACTTCTCCCCGTGGGTAGATAGGAAATGCAGCCGCCTTGGATTGGCGGCTCGGAGATATTCGTCCCAGGTGTCGTGAAGCGCCACATCAAGATGTGGCCAATAATCGAGTCCGGCACGAGCAACGGAGCGATCATCAAGCGCAAATCCGAGCGGCTTTATAAGCTGAAGCGAAACGCCCAAACCAACGCAGAGTCGCCCGATTGCGCCCGTGTTGTGCGGTATCTGCGGCCGGACAAGAACGATCGAAAACGCTGCCTTCATAACCGTACGCAACCCGCTACCGCGGCCGCACTCAGAATTCAAGCGCCTCGTACATCATCGCGAGAAATTCGCCGTAGTTCATGCGTGTTTGCCGCATGGAATCGCGTTCGCGCACGGTGAAGGTGCCATCCTGAACAGTCTGGGCGTCGACAGTTATGCACCAGGGGGTTCCCGCCTCGTCCTGACGGCGGTAGCGCCGCCCGATAGCTCCGGAGACATCCCACTGGCAATTTACCTTTTTACGTAACTTGTTGAAAATTTCGCGGGCGATGCGATCTTGATCAGGATCTTTCTTGATTAACGGGAAGATGGCAACCTTGATAGGCGCAACCTTCGGCGAGAAATGCAGAACCGTGCGCACATCTTCCTTGCCCTTCTCGTCCGTCAACTTTTCTTCTTCATAGGCTTCGCACAACAATGCCAACATCAACCGGTCGACGCCGGCGGAAGGTTCAATCACGTGCGGGACGTATTTGCCCTCGAAAAGATTCCGGCAGAAAGCCTCCGCATTCGCGGCGAGCGCTGCGCTATCGGCCTCGTCGAGCACAACTGGCTTGCCGGCCTTGGCGGAAAGCGTTTTTTCGCGGCGAGCAATCCATTCGGTGCGGGTCTTGGCGATGAAGGCATCTTTCTCTGCATCGGAAAGCTTCTTGCAGGCTTGCTTGAGCGGATCGTCGAAAACCGTCTGCGGAACCTTGGAATGAAGCTGATGCTGGGTAAGATCGAAATCGCTGCGCGCGGCAATTCCCTCAAGCTCCTGACGGCCGAAAGGAAAATCGTATTCAATATCGACGCAAGCGCGCGCGTAGTGAGCCAATTCATCGGGCTTTTGCCAATACTCGACAAAGGTTGAAGGCGGAAGCCCTACAGCGGCGAGAAACTTCTTGCGCTGCTCAACCCAGTATTTATGCCACACTTCCCATCCCCAGTCGTCCTGAACCGGTCCGTTCAAATCGGGATTGTCGGCTAGAGTAACGACTTTCCCGTATTGGAGTTCGACTGCTTCGTCGGGGCGAATGAAGAATTCCAATTCCATCTGCTCGAACTCTCGCGAACGGAATGTATAGTTGCGGGGAGTCACCTCGTTGCGGAAGCTTTTGCCCATTTGCGCAATGCCGTAAGGAACGGCCATGCGCGAGGTTGCAGTCACATTGAGAAACTGCGCAAAAATCGCTTGCGCCGTCTCGGGCCTGAGATAGGCGACATTTTGCGGATCGTCAATAGGCCCGACTACCGTCTTGAACATCAGGTTGAACGGTTTCGGTTCGGTGAGCTCACCGCCGCAGTAGGGACAGAAAAAATCGCTGCCGGTAATTTTCGGCTGTGGCTTTTTCTTCTGATCGGCGAGAATGTCGGCAATCTGGTCTGACCGCATGAGCTTCTTGCAGTCCTTGCACATGGTCATCGGGTCGGAGAACGTATCGAGGTGTCCCGACGCCTTCCAGATTTTCGGATGCATGATAATCGTAGCATCCAATCCGGCCACATCTTCTCGGGAGCGCACAGTGAATTGCCACCAGGCATCTTTTACATTGCGCTTAAGTTCGCAACCCAGCGGACCGTAATCCCAGAAACCCGGCATTCCGCCGTAAATCTCGGAAGAGTGGAAGATAAAACCGCGGCGCTTGCACAGCGCTGACAGCGGATCAAGCGATGATTTATTTACTTCAGCCATATTTGCCGATCAATAGAAATTGCCGTAACTGCGAATTTTAGCGTAACGCTTCTCGACAAGCTCGTCGAGAGCGATCCCCTTGAGTTCTTTGAGTGCCTTAAGCACCGCTTTCTTGACGTTGGCGCACGCGCGCTTATGGTTCTTGTGCGCACCGCCGGCGGGCTCGGGGATGATTTCGTCAATCGCGCCCAAACTTAGAAGATCGGGTGCGGTGATTTTCAGTGCTTCGGCGGCCTCCGGCGCCTTGGCTCCATCGCGCCAAAGAATCCCAGCGCAACCTTCGGGGGATATCACCGAATATACAGCGTTTTCCATCATCAGAATCCGATCGCCGACAGCAATCGCCAGCGCCCCGCCTGAACCGCCCTCGCCAGTGACAACAACGACGATAGGAGTCTTCAATGCGGAGAAGAACTCGAGTGATTTCGCAATCGCTTCAGCCTGGCCCCGTTCTTCAGCCTCCCTGCCAGGATAGGCACCGGGCGTGTCTACGAAAGTGACGATTGGATTGCCGAAACGCTCCGCCAGTTTGCCCAGCCGCATCGCCTTGCGGTAGCCGTCGGGGTTAGCCATGCCAAAATTGGCTGCCATATTCTCTTCAACTGTGGCACCCTTGTGGTGGCCGAGCAAGAGCACTTTCTCGCCACCGATGGTTCCAAAGCCCGCAACCATCGCCGCATCGTCATTGACGAGACGGTCGCCATGCAGTTCTTCAAAATCGTCGAAGATGCCTTCGATGAAATCCCAAACGTGCGGACGCTTGGCGTCACGCGCGATTTTCACTTTATCCCAGGCGGAAGCGGCGGCGGCCGGTGCCTTTTTAAGAGTCTTCTTCGTAGCCATGGTCAGAATCCCCAATAGTTGAGCATCTTGGCGATAAAAGGTTTAAGATCTTTGCGCTCGACGATTTTGTCGATGAAGCCGTGCTTCTCGAGATATTCGGATGTCTGGAAATCGGCGGGCAATTTCTGATGAATGGTGTTTTCAATCACCCGGCGCCCAGCGAAACCGATAAGCGCTTTAGGCTCGGTTATGTTGATGTCGCCGAGCATAGCGAAAGACGCGCTCACGCCCCCGGTGGTGGGGTCGGTGCAGACGCTAATGTACGGCAGTCCTGCGGCCTTTAGCCTGCCAATCGCCGCCGAGGTTTTCGTCATTTGCATGAGCGAAAGAATTCCCTCGTGCATGCGCGCGCCGCCTGACGCGCAGAAAAGGACAAGTGCGCGCCGCTCGGCAATCGCCTGTTCACAAGCCCGGGCGATGCGCTCGCCGGTTCCAGAACCGAGCGAACCGCCCATGAACGAGAAATCCATAACCCCGAGCATCGCGCGGTGACCGCCGATCTCGCATGTTCCAACGACGATCGACTCGGTTTCGCCGGTTTTGGCTATCGTAGCGTCAACCTTGCTTTTGTAGTCGCCCGTGGCATCGTGAAAACCGAGGTGGTCGGAATAACTGACCTCGCGGAACAATTCGACGAAGGTGCTCTCATCAGCAATCTGCCGTATGCGCTCGCGCACTGGCAATCTACCGTGATAGTTGCATTTCGGGCAAATGGAATTATTGTTCTTCCACACCTCTTTGGCCATATGGCTTTTGCACTTGGGGCAGATGGCCCAAAGCGCCTTGGCAGGAGGGATTTTCGGCTTTTCGGCTTTAGGTTCGAACCAACTCATAGTTTTTTCCGTTTTCTCTTTGAAGGAATCAGACCCAGAAAAAGCACCAACCAGCTTAAATCGGCTGGAACATAACTACATACACGCACGCAGGACGTCCGCCCAGCGCTCGCCACGAATGTTTGACAATGCAATTGAAGAAGGCACTGTCGCCACGACGCAACACGGTACATTTGCCGTCGTAGCAAAGTTCAACTTCACCGTCGAAGCAAACAACAAATGCCTCGCCTTCGAATGAAACTGGATCGTGCGATGCATTCGCCGGCAGCACCACCCGAATCGGATCCATGTGCCGGTCGGGCTTTCCGGCAGCAAGCGAAAGCGACTCCTCGCCTGCGCGCACGATAATTGGATCAGGCTTGAATTGATCGTCGGTAAAAGTACCAAGCCGCTGCCCAAGCGCGCGAGAAATGCGCGTAAGCGGACCAATCGCCGGCAATGATTCGCCCGACTCGAGCGCTGCGATCGTAATCTCGCTGACAGCGCTTTTTTCCGCAAGGTCTGCGATGCTCATGCCAAGCTTCTCGCGGAAGGCACTGATGCGCTGACCGATTTTATTCTCAACCCTCATAGACACCTTTGAATGCATTAGGCGTATTATAGCAAAAATAAGGCTCCTTGGGGACTTCGCTCGCTATCTAATCGCGCAGAGTGCTGCCGCCGCAGCCACGAGTGCGCAGGCCGCCGCGCGCCGCGCTGCGGAAACCGGACGAGCGGCTTCCTGCTTTTGCATTGGCAAGCGTCCATTGCCCTTGCGCAACATCCGCTCAAGCCCACGCAAGGCGATGGGAAGTCTACTTGGAGGGGCGGCAAGCAACGCGGCGGCGGCAAGCAAGACGACAACCAACACGATTCTGGCGATTTCAAACAACACAGCCGACCTTTTCGCCTCGTTCAGGTATAGCGTAAAACCTCGTCTACAGTAGTGTAGCCGTCGAGAATCGAGCGGATGCCGTCTTCACGCATCGTGCGCATCCCCAGTTCCCGCGCTTTCTCGCGGATAATCAAAGTCGGGGCCTTGTTGTTGACCAGCTCGCGCAGAGGACCTGACATGCGCAAATACTCGAACACTCCCTTGCGCCCCTTGTAGCCGGTGCCATTGCACGTCTTGCACCCCTTGCCGAAATAGAACGGTCGCTGTCCAATCTGGTCGCGCGTCATTTCAATGCGCTCGAGTGTTTCATCGTCGGGTTCGTACGCCTGTTTACATTCGCGGCAGCAGGTTCGCACCAGACGCTGGCCGAGCACGCCCTCGAGGGTGGAACTCAAAAGATACGGCGCCACGTTCATATCCACCAGACGCATCACCGCACCAGCGGCGTCGTTGGTGTGGAGAGTAGAAAACACGAAATGCCCGGTAAGTGCGGCCTGGACGGCGATTTCAGCCGTCTCGAGATCGCGGATCTCGCCAATCATCATCACATCGGGATCCTGACGTAGGAACGCACGCAACACTTTTGCAAAGGTGTTGCCGACTTGCGCGTCGATGGGCACTTGCACAATACCGTCAACATTGTATTCAACCGGCTCTTCGGCCGTGAGCAGTTTCGTGTCGATCTGGTTAATACGGCGGAGAATCGAATACAGAGTAGTGGTTTTGCCCGATCCAGTAGGACCGGTTACGATGAAGATGCCGTTGGGCTTCTCGATATCCATCGTAATCTGCTCGTAGACATCTTCCGGCAGCCCCACGTTTTCGAGGTCAAGCGAGGTTGCAGACTGGTCGAGAATTCGCATAACCACCGATTCGCCGTGGGCCGTGGGCAGACACGAAACGCGCAGGTCGACCGGTTTGCCGGCCACAGTCAGCGCAATGCGTCCATCCTGAGGTATGCGCCGCTCAGCGATGTTCAGGTTGGCGAGAATCTTAATGCGCGAGATGATTGCCGGTGCCATCTTCACATCGGGCGCCTTCATTTCGTAAAGCGCACCATCGACACGGTAGCGAATCTTGAAATCATGCTCGAAGGGCTCGATGTGGATGTCGGCCGCGCGATCGACAACACCTTGGTAGAGCACGAGGTTGACGAAGCGGATGATTGCCGAGGAATTCGCCGCGTTTTCCATCGAGGCGATATCGTTGACATTGGCCGAAAGCGACACATCGTCGGCCATTCCTTCTCCGAGCGACTTTATCATGTCCGCCACGGAATCGTTCGAGTCGCCGTAATACTGCGAGATGCGATCCATTACATCTTTCTCGCGCGCAAAGACGAAACGCACTTCCTTCGACAACGTGAAAAGCATTTCGTCGGAAATGCGCGGATCGACAAGATCGAATGTCGCCAGCGTCACGGAACTGTCGTCCACCGCAACCGGGAACACATTGTACATTCTGGCAGTCGATGCGGGAATCGCCTCGGTAACATCGGTTTCGATCGTCATCCCACCAAGGTCTATCGCCTCGGTGTCTTGATAGGCGGCCATGGCGGCGAGCAAATCGTCCTCGGAAAGCACCTCCTGGTCGATTACCAAGCGACGGATAGGCTTAGATTCGGTATTCGAGAGATCCTGCAAGTACTTGGCCTGCTCCTCGTCAAGGTAGCCGTTCTGGATGAGAATCTGGAGTATAGGGTCGAGCATCGGTTTCAATCCTCGCCCATCTCTTCCTTGAGCTTCTGTACAACGCTGTCGGGGTCTTGCGCCTTGGTGATAAGCTCTTCGTAGGAGATGTAACCGTCTTTGTAGTGTTTAAGCAGACACGAATCGAGCGTCATCATTCCGAATTTGGCTCCAGTTTGCAGATCGCTCTTAATCATATTGGTCTTGTTGTCGCGGATGCGGCTCTTGATCGCATCGGTCGAAGTCATTATTTCAAAGGCGGCGATGCGCCCGTGAACCTCGCCGTTCGCATCGAGCTTGGGCAAGAGAATCTGGGAAATAACCGCCTGCAACCCCGATGCCAACTGGGTTCGAACCTGCTCCTGCTGATTAGTTGGGAACGCATCGACGATACGATCAACCGTTTCGGCCGCGCCCGTAGTGTGAAGAGTACCGAAGACAAGGTGACCGGTTTCCGCCGCGGTAATCGCAGCGGCGATCGTTTCGAGGTCGCGCATTTCACCTACGAGAATCACATCGGGATCTTGACGGAGGGCGCGGCGAATGGCCTCGGCGAAGGAAGGCACGTCGTCGCCGATCTCGCGCTGGGTGACAAGCGATTTGGATGATTTATGATAGAATTCAATCGGATCTTCGATGGTGATAATGTGCACCGAACGCTCGTGGTTGATAACATCGAGCATCGAAGCGAGCGTCGTCGATTTGCCCGATCCGGTCGGACCGGTGACGAGAATCAATCCGCGCGGCTTGTAAAGCAATTCCTTGACAACCGGCGGCAACCCCAGCTGCTCCATCGTCAGCAGTTTCGAGGGGATCTGGCGCAGAACCATGCCGTAGCGCTTGCGCTCCTTGAGGACCGACACACGGAAACGCGTCCCCGAAGGATGGGCGAGGGCGAAATCTGCGCCGCCGTTGTTTTCAACCTCCAGCATCTGTGCCTCAGTTGAAACCTCCTTGCAAAGGCGAAGCGTATCCTCTTCTGTCATTTCTTCGTCTGCAAGCGGACAGAGTTCGCCGTGTACGCGCAGGAGCGGCGGCATGTATGCGCGGATGTGCAAATCGCTACCGCCTTCATCGATCGTCGCCTGCAGTAGCTCATCCATCGAAATGTCCATCTTGGAAATCTCCTCCGTCTTGGTTGTGGTACAGTTAAATTCCTAAGCCCTCAATCGGCGTCGCCCATCGTCACGCGCAACACTTCCGACAGACTCGTCATGCCGCTGGCCACCTTGAGCATGCCGTCTTCGCGCAGCGTGCGCATTCCCATTTCGCGTGCACGCTGACGCAACAGCGTTGCCGGGGCGTGGTCGAAAATAAGCCGCTCAATCGTATCGTCGACCTTGAAAATCTCGAAGATGCCCTTTCGCCCCTTGTAGCCTGTGCGGCCGCAGCGCTCACAGCCCGCGCCACGATACATGCATTCAGGCATGGTCTTGGCAATCGAGCCGAGCATCTTGATGTCGCGATCGGAGGGCTTGTATTCCTCGCGGCAGTTTTCGCAAATGGCGCGCACAAGCCGCTGGGCCATGGCAGCCCGCAGAGCGGACGCGACGAGAAACGGCTTGCAGCCGATATCCAGCAGTCGCGTCACCGCCGAGGGCGCGTCATTGGTATGCAAGGTCGAAAACACCAAATGCCCCGTGAGCGCGGCCTCCATCGCAATGCCAGCGGTCTCTTCGTCGCGGATTTCGCCTATCATCACGATATTCGGCGCCTGACGAAGAATCGAACGCAGCGCAGCGGAGAAGTCCAGCCCAACATCTTTGTTTACCTGCACCTGATTGATGCCCGACATTTGGTATTCGACTGGGTCTTCGACGGTGATGAGTTTCTTGTCGGGCGTGTTGATTTGACCAAGACAGGCGTAGAGCGTAGTTGTTTTGCCCGAACCAGTAGGGCCAGTTACAAGCACCACACCGTCAGGCAGCTTAATCAGCCGCTCGAAAGTCGCTTGGTCATCGGCCAGAAATCCGAGCTGCGGCAAACCGAGCGCAAGATTGGTCTTGTCGAGAATACGCATGACAATCGACTCGCCGTGATTGGTCGGAACCGAGTTGACACGCAAGTCGAGATCCTTCCCGCCGACGGAAATCTGGATGCGACCGTCCTGAGGGACGCGCTTTTCCGAGATTTTCATCTTCGACATAATCTTGATTCGCGAAATAATCGAACCTTGCAGCCGCTTGGGAGGCGAATCCATCTTTCTGAGCGCCCCGTCGATACGATAGCGCACGCGAAACTCCTTCTCCATCGGCTCCAGATGAATATCCGACGCCTTCATCTTGATCGCTGTGGTTATCAGCATGTTCGCGAGTTTGACTACGGCCGAATCGTCCCCTTCAACCAAATTGTCGGCTCCGTCAGACTCGCCACGCGTTTGCACATCGGCCACACCATCGTCCTGGTACAGCTTGGCCATTGCGGCCAGGACCTCGGCTCGGGGTGAAATCACCGCCTCGACATCGCGCCCGTGCAGAACGTAACGCAGAGAATCGATTGCGTCGTATCCCATCGGATCGGAAAGCGCGACGGTAATCGAATCCTCGTCGGCCACTACCGGCACCACGCCGTATTTCTTCGCGATGTCGGCGGGAATTTCTCGCACAATTTCAGCGTTGATCGCGTCGGCGTTGACATGGCAGTATTTAAGCCCGAATTGATCGGCCACCGTGCCTAGCACTTCGTCTTCGCCTATAGTTCCGCCTGAGACGAGCACATCGAGCGTCGTTTCGTTCTCGGCCTTCATCGACTGCGAGGCGGAAGCGACCTGTTCATCGGTCAGGAAGCCGCGCTCCACGAGGAGCTGGACAACATATTCATCGTTGCTTGTCATTCTTAATGGACATTATAGCGCAAATCCAATCCTCAGGCAAGGGGCTTGCCAATCTTGGGAACCGATGCCATGAGATATTTCGTATATTCCTCTCGGGGATGCTTTAACACCTCTGCACAAGAGCCGGATTCGACAATCTTACCCTTGTTCATCACGATTATCCTGTCGGCAATGTGCTGCACTACGCCAAGATCGTGAGTGATAAAGAGCATGCTCAGGGAAAGCTTCTTCTTCAGGCGTGATAGCAAATCGAGCACTTGCGCGCGAATCGTCAGATCTAGCGCGCTTACGGCCTCGTCGCAAATCAGCAACTGAGGACGAAGCGCAATTGCGCGCGCAATGCAGATGCGCTGGCGCTGGCCGCCAGAGAACTCGTGGGGGTAGCGCTCGAGAATATCGCCGTCCATCCCCACCTCGGCAAGCAGTTCCTCCGCGCGCGACTTGGCCTGATCGGGCGTCGCGAGATTGTGATAGACGATTCCTTCTGTAAGAATCTCGCGAATCGTGTGGCGCGGATTCAGCGAGGCGTTGGGATCCTGGAAAACAACCTGCACCTTGCGGCGGTAGGCCAATTCGCGATCGCGTGAAAGATGCGCAATATCCTCACCATCGACCAAAATCGAGCCGCCACATGGACGGTTGAGCCCGAGAATTGCCCTGCTGGTCGTCGATTTGCCGCAACCAGACTCGCCAACGACCCCGAGCGTCTCGCCGCGGCGCAAATCGAAACTGACACCGTCAACGGCCTTCACATACCCGCATGTCCGTGCGAAAATTCCCTTTCGAATCGGGAAATAGACCTTCAAATCCCTTACTTGCAGAATATTCTCTTGCATGCTCATCCTTTGTAGCCGTCCACAACACTCTGCCGTACGCGTGAGGCTTGCCGAGGATAGTCGAGCGTGTAGTGCAAGCCTCTGCTCTCGCGACGCTTCATCGCGCATTTGACTATCAACTCGGCGCAGACGGCAAGATTTCGCAATTCAAGCGTATCGGGCGTGACGAGATAGCGGAAATAGTATTCGCGAATTTCCTTGCGAAGCATCTTGATACGGTGGGCTGCGCGTTGCAGGCGCTTATTGGTGCGCACGATTCCGACGTAATCCCACATCAGCCGACGGATTTCATCCCACATGTGCGTTACGAGCACTGCTTCATCTGGCGGCACGGCGTTGCCTATCTTCCACGCGGGAATCGCCGGCGGCCTGCCACGGAAGCGTTCGGGAGCGTGAACGAGACGGGCGGCGGCGAGCCGCGCGCAGACCATCGCTTCCATTAGCGAATTTGAGGCCAGCCGGTTGGCGCCGTGCAGCCCGGTCGAGGCGCATTCCCCAATAGCGGAAAGCCCCTTAATGGAGGTAGTGCCGTCAATCGCGGCCTGAATGCCGCCGCAGGTGTAGTGCGCCGCCGGCACAACGGGGATGAGATCGCTGGCCATATCGATTCCGAACTCCATGCACTTGTGATAGATGTTCGGGAATCGCGTCATGAGATATTTGCGCCCCTTCCGGCGGATATCGAGGAACACGCAATCATCGCCGGTACGCTTCATTTCCGAATCAATGGATCGAGCGACGATATCGCGTGGCGCGAGCGAGCCGCGCGGGTCGTAATTCTGCATAAACTGCCGGCCGTGCTTGTCAACGAGAACCGCACCTTCACCGCGAACGGCCTCTGATATTAGAAAACGTTTCGCCTGGGGATGGAAAAGGCAGGTCGGATGGAACTGGATGAATTCCATATTCTCAATCTTCGCGCCCGCGCGCCAGGCGATTGCAATGCCGTCGCCCGTGGCGGAATCGGGGTTGCACGTATAAAGATACACTTTGCCGCAGCCGCCGGTGGCGAGAATGGTGTTGGGCGAGCGAATAGCGTAGATCTCGCCGGAATCGCGATCCAGGACGTAAGCGCCAAGACATCGCTTATCGCCCTTCACACCGATGCGGTTGGACATAATCAGATCGATTACAATCGTCTGCTCGCGCACGTCGATTTCGCGTCGCTTTCGCAACTCGCGCACGAGCGCCGCTTCGCATTGTTCGCCGGTGATGTCACCGGCATGGAGGATTCGCCGCTCGCTGTGGCCGCCTTCGCGCGTCAAATCCCACGAGCCGTCGCTCTTCTTGGAGAATTCAACTCCCCAGCCGACGAGATCGGCGATGCCCTGCGGAGCGTTCTCGCAAATCGCATGCACCACATCGCTCTTGCCCAGCCACGCACCGGCAATCATCGTATCGCGCGCGTGCTTGTCGAAACTGTCAAGCGGATCCATCACGCAACAGATTCCGCCCTGGGCGAAGTTCGAATTGCAATCCTCCAGCCGTCCTTTGGAGACAACGACTACTCTGCCGCTCCTAGATAAATGCAGCGCACTCACCAGCCCGGACATGCCCGAGCCGACGACGAAATAATCGCAATCGACGGTTTTCATTTTACTCCCTTAAAAAACGGCACACATTGTATCCCACGCGCGACATCCGCTTTCTATCGACTTCAACCCGCCGCCTGAAATCGGCGTAGGAATCGCGGACTCTGCCGAGAGCATGAAAACAACCGTTTTATACATACACAGATTATAGCAAAGCCAACAAAGCGTTGCAAACTCGCGGGGGAGCCAACTCGGTTAGCGAACGACGTCTCGAAGCAACCGCGAAAGCAGCGGGCTTTTCACGGCAATGTCCTGTTCGGCAAGGCCCTCGATCTCGTGAGGGAAGACCAGCCAGTTTTCGCCGACATCTTCTACAAAATAATCGGGGGTCAGTTCGGTAGTATTGTTTGATGGCTTCCAATAGACAGTCGCAATGCGCATTTGCGCCCCAGCATGTTCAATCCGTTCCTTTACGGCGCGAGCGGTTTTGCCAGTGTCGAAGACATCGTCGAGCACAAGCACTTTCTCTCCGGGACGAATCATGGCAAAAACCTCTTCGCCAAGCGTAAAAGCAACCTCGCCAGCATTCTCGCCAATACCCGTGTAACTTGCGCATTTAAGGGGTATGTGCCGCACATCCCAGTTCGTAGCGCGCAGAAACTCATGCACTGCCACGCCGACGGGCGCCCCGCCGCGCCACAGAGCAATCAGTAAATCAGGCCGCCACGGCGTCCGCCGCACCATCGCGGCCAGTTGCCAGGTGTCTTCAAGGTATTTCTCCGCCGTCAGGAATTGTTTTTTGATTTCCATAATCTTATGCCAGTC
>CALYTX010000014.1 GCA_945487985.1 uncultured Verrucomicrobiota bacterium
TGTCGTTGCGGTAGGAAACGATGAGGCACTTGGCTTTGACGCGCGCGCAGGCCGCCTCGAGCGAACCGTAGCGCTCGCCTGCGTCAAAAAGATCCATCGACCGAGTAATGTGCAAATAGCTATTCGCGTCGAACCGGCGTACGAATTTCTCGGCCTGATAATCCAGATAGCTCTCGATCTGAAAATAAGTCTTAAACTCCGCTTCGCGTTTCGCACGCTCCTCGGCACTCGCCTCGACGAAATTCCGCTGCAGTGCGCGACCGAACTTCGCCTGCAGAAGATCGCGCGAGAGATAGGTGATATGGGCCAGTTGCCGCGCCGCGGCCAACCCCGCCTTCGGCCCCTTTCCGTCGCGTTCGAGATAATAGTCTCCGCCCGACCATTTGTCATCTTCGGTGATCGAAGCGCGTCCCACCACATCGAAGGCAAGCGCCTGGGTGTTGAGCGAGGCAGAAGTGGCAATGAGGCAGGCCTTATCCATCTCGTCCGGACAGCGCGTAACCCAGTCGGCAACCTGGATGCCGCCATAACTGCCGCCAATCACCGCCGCCAAGTGCCTTATGCCAAGCTGCTGGAGCAGCATCCTGAACACATCGACCGCATCCGAAATCGTGTATTGCGGAAACGATGAGCCATATGGTTTGCGCGTATCGGGATTTATCGACCCCGGCCCGGTGGTTCCCATGCACCCCCCGAGCACGTTAGCGCAAATTACGTGCCAGCGGCGCGTGTCAATCGCGCGCCCGGGACCGACCATTTCCTCCCACCAGCCGCTTGGCTCCGTCTCGCCCGGACGGATGCCAGCCACATGCGCATCACCCGTGAGCGCATGGCAAATGTAGATGACATTATCATCGCCAGCGGGGGCGCCGCATTCTTCGTAGCGGACGGTTATCTGCTTGAGAACGCCGCCGTGTTCGAGCTTGAAACCGCCTTCCGGCAGCTTCAACTCGAGATCTTTCGCTTCGACTATGCCTACGCCCGGGCCCATGCCAGATCCTTTACATATTGCCAATAACCGCTTTTATGCGGCGCACACCAGCGGACGATGCCTCTTCCTTCTTGATTTTGAAACTGCCAAGCTCCTTTGTATTCGCCACATGAGGTCCGCAGCAGATTTCCTTCGAGACATCGCCGATCGAGTAAAGCGACACCTGGTCGCCATACTTCGCACCGAAAAGCGCCATCGCACCCTCGTTCTTGGCCTCCTCTACCGTCGTCATCTTCTTGGTAACCTCGATACCCTGTTCAATCCACTCGTTGACCAGCTTCTCGACGGCCTCCTTCTGTGCATCGGTCATCTTCTGCGGCCACGCAAAGTCAAACCGGAGACGCTCGGCGGTGATATTAGAGCCCTTTTGATTCGCCGTCGGCCCGAGCACCTGATGGAGCGCGGCGTGCAGCAGATGCGTCGCCGTATGCAGACGCGTCACCACTTCCGAATTGTCCTGAAGCCCCGCTTTGAAACTGCCGGCGCTCGTGGTGCGCGACAGTTCCTGATGTTTGCGATTGGCCTCTTCGAAGCCAACCTTGTCGACATTTAAGCCATCCTTCGCCGCCATTTCGAGCGTCAGCTCAATCGGGAAACCGAAGGTATCGTAGAGTTTGAAAGCGGTCTTGCCGGAAATCTGGTTCTGGCCGTGGGCTTTCAACTGCTCGGCCACCTTCTTGTACATCGCCTCGCCCTTGTCCAAGGTCGCGTTGAAGCGCTTCTCTTCCTGGGCAAGATCATTGCGGCAGTTTTCAAGATTCAACGTGAGTTCTGGGTAAACATGACTGTATTTCGCCGCTATCGTTTCGGCAAGTTCAACCGTGAAGCCCTCGGCAATTCCCAGTACGCGACTGTAGCGAATGGCGCGACGAATGAGCCGGCGCAAAACGTAGTTCGCGCCCACATTCCCCGGCTTGACCGATCCTTTCGGGTCGCAGAGAATAAATGTCGCCGTGCGCATGTGGTCGGCAATCACGCGCCGTGCCTTGAGTGCTTCCTCCGCGGAAACGGCAGCAAGCACAGCCGGGTCGGAGAGGGCGTCAATCTTTGCCATGATTGGCGCAAAAATCTCCGTATCATAAACCGTCGGCGCGCCCGACATCATACAAATCGTACGCTCGACACCCATACCCGTATCGACATTGTGGCGACCGAGCGGAACGAACTTGCCCTCTTCGTTCTTGTTGTACTGCATGAAGACATCGTTCCAAATCTCGATATACTTGCCGCAATGGCAACCGGGACGGCATTCAGGACCGCACTTCTCCTTGCCGGTATCGATGAACATCTCGGTATCGGGTCCGCACGGCCCCGTCGTCCCCGCAGGACCCCACCAGTTATCTTCCCGCGGCAGGCGGAAAATCCTCTCGTCGGGAAGACCGAGGCTCTTCCAGATCTCGACCGCCTCTTCGTCTGCCGGGATATAGCCTTCTTCACCTTCCCGACCCTCGCCCCTAAAGACAGTGACATTGAGCTGCTCAGGGGCAAAACCAAGCTTCGTCGTCAAGAACTCGAAGGACCAGCTGATGGCCTCACGCTTAAAATAGTCATTGAGCGACCAGTTGCCAAGCATCTCGAAAAATGTGAGGTGCGCGGCGTCGCCGACTTCGTCAATATCGCCTGTTCGCACACACTTTTGCACATCCGTAAGACGCGTGCCAGCGGGATGCTCCATCGCACCCATCAAATACGGCACTAACGGATGCATGCCTGCGGTGGTAAACAAAACCGTCGGGTCGTTTTCGGGCACGACCGAAGCGCCGGGGATGATTTTGTGCCCCTTTGATTCAAAAAACTTCAAATACATCTCGCGGAGTTCGTCCGCAGTCAAATTCTTCATTGCCGAAATCCTTTTCGTATCGAATTATTTTATCAAAATTGCCGAGCCTTGTGGGCGCGAGCGCGTACACGACATGGCGGTTCGGCCATCACCGCGTTTGCCTCGCACCGCCGCAAAGCACTCGTCAATCAGGCGAACCCCAGCACGTCGCGCATCGTGTAGATGCCGGCCTTGCGTCCTTTGGCCCACGCCAGTGCTTTCAGCGCACCGGCAGCGAAGGCTGTGCGATCTTGCGCCTTGTGGGTAATTTCGATGCGCTCGAGATCGCCAGCGAACATTACGGTGTGGTCGCCGACTACCGAGCCACCGCGCAACGCATGGATGGCGATTTCGCCGCGCGGTCGCTCGCCAACATCGCCCTGGCGGCCATAAACCGCCTTTTTCGCGAGATCGACCTGACGGCCTTCGGCGACTGATCTCGCTAGCATCAGCGCAGTACCGGAGGGGGCGTCTTTCTTGTGCTTATGATGCATCTCGACTATTTCGACGTCGTAGGCATCATCGAGCGTTTTCGCCGCTTTATTGACGAGTTCGATAAGCAGGTTCACGCCGAGGGAATAGTTGCTGCTCTGGACGATAGGAATCTGCTTGGCGGCCAAATCGACTGCCCGCTGTTCATCGGCTGAAAGACCGGTAGTGCCGATTACGTAGGCGATACCCTCAGCAGCGGCTTTCGCGACACCCTCGGCAACCGCCGTATGGTGGGAGAAATCGACAACCCCCTCAGTTCCCGGAGCCCAGGTTCGATCGTAGCCTTCGGCGATATCAATTTTCGAGACGACTTCCAGTTCAGTGCCGTTGGCAAGCTCAACGAGTTTTTTGCCCATGCGCCCAGCGGCGCCGACGATTGCGATTTTCATAGTTTCCTTCTCCTTGTGACATTGCGTTTCAAAGTGGTTCCCCTAACAGAATCTGGGGGTGCGCAGCAGTTATGCGTATCCTCACCATATCGCCGGGCGCCGGCATCGAACAAGCTTCGCCAGGAATCTCCCAGACGACGATCCGGTTGCCCGAATCACGCCCTGCGCAGCGTAAGCGGTTGCGTTTCGAAGGCCCCTCGACCATAACCTCGCGGACGGTACCGATTAGACGGTCGTTATTCCGCTGACCGCGCACCTCCTGATCGTCCAGCAACACCTGATTACGCCGCTCCTTCTCGACCATCGGCACGTCGTCAGGCAACGCCGCGCTGCGCGTACCCGGACGCGGCGAATATTTGAAAATGAATGCATTGTCGAAACCCGCCTCCTCCATAAGAGTGCGCGTCTGTTCAAAATCGGCCTCGGTCTCGCCTGGATAGCCGACGATCACATCCGTCGTCAACGCGAACTCCGGATCAAAATCGCGCAACTTCTTCACCGCCGCGAGATATTCCGCGCGCGTATAGCGGCGCCCCATCTGCGCCAGCACGCGATCGGAACCCGACTGCACGGGCAAGTGCAGATGACGACAGACCTGCGGAAAGGTCTTGTACACGCGGATCAATTCGTCCGTGCAGCCCTTCGGGTGTGCGCTCGTGAAACGGATACGCTCGATTCCGGGAATGGACGCAACGGCCTCCAGCAGCCGTGGAAAGGCCTCAATATACCCGCCCGGGCTCGGCGCATCGCGCTCGTCCCAGGCCGGATTACGCACCCCATAGCGAAGGACGCTCTGACCCAGAAGACATACCTCCTTGACGCCGCGACTGGCAAGCGCGCCAATTTCAGCCACAATCTCGCGAGCTGGCCGCGAGTATTCGTGGCCGCGCACATCCGGCACGATACAATAACTACACCGGTTGTCGCAACCGATCAGAATCGTCACATAACTCTGAAAACAACCCGTTGTCCCCGAGCGTTGAATATCAGGATGCGCATCCATGCCTGTTGGCGTCTCGTCATCGCCAATCTCAAGAACACCCTTCGCACGCGTTTTCACAATTTCGTCAATGATATGCGGAATGAGGCCGAAGCGTCGCGGACCGACCGCGAAGTCGAGCTTCGGCAGGCGCTTGAAGATATCCTTCCCCATGCGCTTGACGGCGCAGCCCATCATACCAGTAATCTTCTTCGCGGCGATCATGTTGCCTGCCTTGCCGACAGCCTTCTCCTCGGCCTTTTGCCGAACCGTGCAGCTGTTGACAATAACAACCTCCGCATCCTCCTCGCTCTGCGCCTGCTCATGGCCCGCCGCCAGCAACAACGCTTCGACCGCCTCGGAATCGCGCACGTTCATCTGGCAACCGTATGTATGGATCCAAAACTTCATTGGCGGAAATTATAGCAAAATTATCCGCCGGAAGCGGATCTATATGTATTAAAAACGGAACGCGCGCCGTAATGCGCGCGTTCCGGCGAATCAAACCCTCGTGGATTTGTCAGTAAAGAAAAAGCATCTCGCGATACTTCGGCAACGGCCATTTCGCATCGGCGACCTTATGCTCGAGAGAATCAACCGTCGTCCGCAACGCCTTCATCGCAACGAGCACCGCCAACGGGTCGCTACCATTGAGAGCCTCGTCGAGCTTCTTAATATTCGCCTTGAGTCCGTCAAGGCCGGAACCAATCTCGACGAGTTCTTCCTTGAGCGCGGAGGTACCGCAGCAAACGCCCACTTTTTCCGCAAGCGAGAAAGCTTTGACCGTGGCGGAATATTCTTCCTTGACCGCAGGCAACACCATCTCAGAAGCAATGTCGCGAGCGCAAGCCCCTTCAATGCGCACGCGCGTGACATATTCCTCGAGCAGAATCTCATAGCGACTCTTGAGCTCGCGTTCGGTCATCACACCGTACTTCTTGAAGAGGGCGAGGTTTTCCTTCTTTGTGAGTGCCTTGAGTGCTTCAAGCGTATTGGTGGCGTTGGGCAGACCGCGGCGAGCCGCCTCCTCTATCCATCCGGCCTCGTATCCGTTGCCGTTGAAGATTACGCGCTTGTGAGTTTTGAGTATCTCCTGGAGAATCTTCTGCAAGGCGTTGTGGAACGCGGCGGTGTGCTCTCCCGCCTTGGCCTTGCCAGCGACGCCGGCCTTCTCCAGCTCAATGGCGATACGCTCCACCGATTCGGCGACAATTGTATTGAGCACCATCGTCGGACCAGCACAGCAAACGCTCGAACCAGGGGCGCGGAACTCAAACTTGTTGCCCGTGAAGGCAAACGGCGAGGTGCGATTGCGATCGGTGGCATCCTTCGGCAGCACCGGTAGGATGTCGACGCCGAGCTTCATCGCGTCGGCCTTCTTGGTCTTGCCGCCAGCGCCCTTTTCAAGACGATCAATAACTTCCGCGAGCTGGTCGCCGAGATAGATTGAAATCACCGCCGGCGGTGCCTCGTTGGCGCCAAGCCGATGGTCATTGCCCGCGCCGGCCACAGACGCGCGCAGAATATCGGCATGCTTGTCGACAGCCTCAATAATGGCGCAGAGCACCGTCAGGAAGAGCGCGTTTTCATCGGGGTTGCTGCCTGGATCAAGCAGATTCTTGCCGCCGTAGCTGACCGACCAGTTGTTGTGCTTGCCGCTGCCGTTGATACCGGCGTAAGGCTTTTCGTGCAAGAGACACTTCAAGCCGTATTTGTCGGCCACATTGCGCAGCGTATCCATCACAAGCATATTGTGGTCGGTAGCGAGATTGAGCTCCTCGAACTGAGGCGCAAGTTCGAATTGCGCAGGGGCGACTTCGTTGTGGCGTGTCTTGGCCGGAATGCCAAGGCGCCACAGTTCGCGCTCGACATCGTTCATGAAGGAGAGAATCCGATCGGGGATTGTCCCGAAATAATGGTCTTCCAGCTGCTGACCCTTCGCCGAAGGGGCGCCGAAAAGCGTCCGCCCAGTCAGCACCAGATCGGGGCGCTTCTCGTAGTACTTCTTGTCGACAAGGAAATATTCCTGCTCGGCGCCGAGCGTGCAACCGGTGTGCGCAGGCTCCTTGCCAAAGAGCTTCATCAATCGCTTGAGCGACTTGTCAAGTGCCTGCATTGAACGCAACAGGGGGGTCTTCTTGTCGAGCGCCTCGCCAGTGTAAGCGCAAAATGCCGTGGGTATGCACAAGGTCGCGCCATTAGAATGACGCTTGATGAACGCGGGCGAGGTGGGATCCCATGCGGTGTAGCCGCGCGCCTCAAAAGTCGAGCGAATGCCGCCGGAGGGGAAGGACGAGGCGTCGGGCTCGCCGACGATAAGATTCTTCCCGCTGAACGACATAATCGGCTCGCCGTCCTTCATCTCCAAGAAGGAATCGTGTTTCTCGGCCGTAGAACCAGTCATTGGCAGAAACCAGTGCGTATAGTGGGTGGCGCCGCGATCCATCGCCCACTTCTTGATCGCATGGGCAACTTCGCCGGCGATAGAAGGATCGAGCGGCTTGCCGTCTTGAATCGTCGCCTGGAGCTTCTTGGCCGTATCCTTGGAAAGATATGTCTTGATTGCCTCGCTCCCGAACACGTCGGCGCCAAAGTCCGACACCTTCCTTGCTTCCTCCATCATCGTCTTTATTCTCCTTTTGGCGGACGCGTCCATCGCATCCGCACAACCAAAAGCAAGGACCGTGCCAACCTGCATTCGGACAGCAGGTCACCGCCTTATTTTACAAAACATGTAAATAGCAGGAAAAATCAGCCGCGATGGTTGTACAATTCTTGGGCTTTCCGGATGCGCTGGGTTACAAGGTGGTATTCGCCATGAAAGCTTCTACTGCCGCATCAATTTTTCCGGGAATAAGAATCGGCAAGGCGTGTTCACTGCCGGCGACCATATCGACTATGGCCTGCGGAAAAACGCGCTTGAGAAACGCAGCATTCTCCGGCCGGACGATACCATCGTGCTCACTTTGGAAAATGCGCACGGGGAAATCGCTCTTCAGCGCCAGCAATTCCCTGCGGACGTCTGTTTGACGCAGAAAATCGAGTCCGCGACCGAGATTTTCGTCGGTGTCGGCCATGTACGGATTAGGAAGCTTTTCGTCCACGCCGAAAAACCCCTCGCCACGAGTCAACTTAAGTCCCATCTCAAAAGCCTTCAGCCGCCGCTCGCTCATACCCGACCAAGCCTCGGATTTTTCTTCCATCATCCGTGCCGTAGCCGCAAGCAGCACCAGCGCGCGGATTTTTTCAGGATGGCGGATGAATAGCTTGAGCGCCATTGCTCCACCCATCGACCAGCCGACAATCACCGCGCCCCCCTCTTCCCGGACCAGCGCCCGCTCGGCTGCGCCATCGAGCTGGTCGAGATAAGAGAAAATCTCCACTCCAGGACGCCGCGCAAAATGGCACAAATCCCAGGCGTGCACGCTGGCCGCCCAGCCATTGAGGACCAGAACCATCGCCCTAACGCTGACTGATGTGGGGATTGAAAGGCAAGCGTCCGAACTTGGCGCCATAGACTCCCAACCCGCGTTCGGACTCTATCCGGATCGTCACCTTGCCGTCCTTGACAAGTTCCGCAGCAATGGGCGCCTCCACGAGATACCCGTAACTGCCGGCCTCGCGGAGTCTCCGGTCTCGTTTCTGGTGCAACCAGGAAAGAATGCCGCGGTGGTCGGCGGGATCGTCGGCGAGTACTTGTTCCTTGACTAACTTGCCGTTGGCATAAACCTTCACCGTGGCAGGAAACTTCTCCACCGAAGTCTGCGGATAGCTGTTGGGATTCTTCGAACGATCGAAACTGCCGCCGCCAAGCATAAAATCGAGCTCTCCCTTATTCTCGGTTTCGGGAAAATCCTTGCCGTTCTTGCGCTTGGCCGAAAGTTCCGCGCGGAAGACACCACCAGCAGCGGGCGCGTCAAGTTCAAACTCAAAAAAGCCCTTGCCGAATCCATTAAGCTTGAGGTTCTCCATCACTGCGGCCGACCCTTCGCTCCAGACGCTGCGCGACGGCGAAAGATTGCCGTCGGCGGCGACCACGGCAAACGACCAGAAGTTGCGGGCAATTTCCTCGCCGTCGGCCTTGAGCACGAAAACAACCACCCCGCAGGCATCCGTCGCGGGCAGGAAACTAAGCGGGACGTCCCACACTTTGCCATATTGCCACGCTTCGGCCACATATTCACCAGGGACTGGGGTCTCAGGCTGTTCCTCCTTGCGTCCTTCACCGTCGTACCACCACGCGCTGAAGGCAAGAGCCAAATGCTTGCCTTTGTATTCGTCAGTGACCAGCGACACTCCTACCGGCAGCGTCACTTTCGCGCCTGGCGCAACAATTTCTCCGGTTTCCGCACCTGGGGTTCCCTCGAAAGTCACGGCGGCTTTTCCATGAAGCCCGCTCAACGACATACCGGCAAGTTCTTCGAAACCTGTTTCTTTCCACGAGCGATCGAACCGCAGATATCCGTTCCACTCGTTGCAGACGTCGTGATGCTCGGTGTATAGCCATCCAGCGCATTTCAGATGGCGGCGGAAGCCGTTGATCATCAAGTGATAGTCCCAGGTGAAATCGCAGTCGCCTGTCGAGCCATGGTATCCCCACACATTGCCGCATTCGGAATTCATCATCGGCTCATCGCGCTGCGCAAACCCACTAATGTAGTTGTATTTCGAACCCGGGAAGGTCTGGGCGCACACCTCATCGATTATCTTGTTCCACCGGTAGCCCGCGAGGTAACCATGCCAGGTATTGACGCTCGTCGCTACATGATCGCCGTTGCAGGGAGAATTGTCCTCGACTATCCGGGTGGGGTCGAGAATCAAGGCCTTAACCCAAGCCTCGGCCACACGGCGCTGGGTTGACTCGCGGTATACGCGCTTCTTGCCGCCCTCGCCCGAACTCAGGCCCATCTTGAGCGACCGGTTGGAAAACAACCCCCAGGTCTCGTTGAAAAGCGTCCACTGGTAAATCGACGGATGATTGAAGTCGCGTTTGACCATCGCCTCAAAGCATTTCCAATGCTCCTCGAACATTTTCTCGGACGCATTCCCCCACGCGCAGGGCACGTCGGCCTGAATGAGCACGCCCAACCGGTCGGCCCAGTAAAGCTTGCGCGGGACTTCGACCTTGATATGCACCCGGTTGCCCGAGAGCGCCAACTCCTTTGATGCGAGAATATCGCGCTTCATCGCCTCGTCGCTGGGATAGGTATACCAACCGTCGGGATGATAGCTTTGGTCGAGACACAACTGTAGATACACTGGCTTGCCATTGAGCGTAACATAGCTGTCGCCATTGGCGTTTTTGCCCGTCCCGACCGTGCGCAAACCTAAATACGAGTTGACCTCATCGTCACCGTAAACGAACTTCACATCGTAGAGATAAGGGTCTTCCAGAGACCACAACCGCGGCGATTCGATCGCGACTGGGAACGCAAGCCGGCTCTCGCCGGCGCGCACCGCGACCTGCGTCTGCGTTCGGCCGATGGTCGCACGCAAAATTCCGTCGGCCTTGGCCGGCGCGCCCAGCGCCAGCTCGATATCGACGCCGGCATCCCCCGACGCGCCGATGCGCGGAACCATGCGAACGCTATCGATGTATTCCATGCCACGGGCTTCGAGATAGACAGTCTGCCAAATACCGCGAACATTGCCGTAACCCTGCTTGCCGTAAAGATAGTGCCCTTCACGCGCCTCGGAGTCGGAAGGATCCCACACGTCGAACTCAAGCTTCTGCGTCCGCCCCCATTTCACAAATTCAGTTAGCTCAAACTCAAACGGAACGTATCCGCCAGAATAAGACCCGACACTCTCGCCGTCAAAACGACAAGTTGTATCGTGGTCGCTTGCGCCCACAATCACAAAAACCCGCTTGCCTCGCCAAGCCTCCGGGATAATTATCTCACGCGAATAATAGCCGTAGTCGCCGCCATTTTCGATTCCGCTCGCCGGCGATCCCCAGCCGAAAGGAACGATGATTTTTCTATCGGTCTTGCCGGCTTCAAAAGCGAAATTCCACTCTCCATTCAAGCTTAGCCACTGCTTGCGCTCCCAATCAGGACGCGGATGTTCGGGCAAGGGAATATCGGTAGCGGCAAGCGCACTAATCGCCGCGAACACGGCGCAAAAGCTAATCGTTTTCACTTCTGCCTCTCCTTCTTTTCAGTGTTGTATCTTGGGAAGTTCGGTAAAGGGACTCTATTTCACGGACGATTCGCGTTGCCACCGACAGTTTACTCATCATCTTCAGCATTTGACAGGAACCATCGGGTCGAACCAGACAGACACAGTTGGTATCGGTTCCGAAACCGCATCCATGGCGGGTTACATCGTTGGCAACAATGAAAGCGAGCCCCTTCTCGCGGCATTTTCGATGTGCCTCGGCCAGCATGTTATCGGTTTCGGCCGCAAAGCCAACCTTCATACACCCGCTAACCTGCTTGAGAATGTCTGGATTGCGAACCAGCTTGACAACCGATGACATCTGCGTTTTCTTGAGCTTCCGCCGTGCGCATTTCATAGGTCGCCAATCGGCGACTGCCGCCGCCGCCACGAATACGCATTCGCCCTTTTCAGACGACAGCGAGTGCTTGACCGCCGCAAACATTTCGCGAGCCGATACGACATCGATTCGCTTGACGCGACTGGGCGTTTTAAGCGCAACGGGACCGGCGATGATTACGGCGCGATGCCCCCGGCGCACCGCCGCGCGCGCGATTGCAAAGCCCATCTTCCCGGTCGAAGGATTCGAAAGAAACCGAACTGGATCGAGGTATTCCCGCGTGGGGCCGGCGGTGATGATGAAATTCATCTGCGCTGCTCCACGCCGTCCACCCGCGCGCTTTTTTCCACCAGGTCCGCCACTCTTGCAGCCGCATCGGGAACGGCAAGTTTGGCCATTTTCGCACCCATAGCCGCAAGCTGCTCGGGATGATCGTATTTCGACAGCAAATAGCGCATCAGCTGATGGGGGGAAAGCTTGTCCTGAATTCCCTCGTCGGCAGCCCCGCAGGCGGCGAACTGCTCGGCATTGTGGTGCTGGTGGTTGCGCAACGCGCCTGGCAGAGGAATGAGCAACGCCGGCTTGGCGCAGGCGGCCAACTCGAAACAGGTGGACGCCCCAGCACGCGCGACGACGATATCGGCCGTAGCGAACGCATCGGCCATTTCCTGCTCGAAGGACTGGACCCTCGCGTCCATACCCGCGGCCGCATATGCGGCGATTATGGGACCTTCATCCTTCGCGCCAGTTTGGTGGATAACGTACAATCTGCGCGACCCACTTCCGCCGCGGCGGCGCAACTCCCCGTCAAGTAGCACCAGCGCCTCGCTCAACAGCACATTGACCATGTGTGCGCCTTGGCTACCGCCGGTCACGAATACGGTAAAGGCGTCAGCAGGAATATTTGCGAACCGCTTCCCTCGGTTGATGCCGCTACGCACTGGCAGTCCAGTTTTCACCGTCTTGATCCCAGGCAGATATTTCGCGGTCATTTCAAAACTAATGGCCACCGCGCGAGCGCAACGCGAAAGAAAATCCACCGCTCGACCCGGCACGGCATTAGCCTCGTGTAGCACTACCGGCACAGAGCATTTTTTCGCGGCCAGCACCGGAGGTAGCGACGAGTAGCTCCCCATTGCAAGCAACACGTCTGGACGCGTGCGTTTCATTTCCCAGGTACAGCGGCGAATCGACCGCCATATCGCAAAGAGGTTTCTCAACGATAATTGCCGGGCGTAGGTAGAGAAAATTGGTCCTTCCCACGCGAGCATCACGCTCGATTCGACATCCCGGCCAGAGCTCCAGATCGTCACTTCGTGCCCCCGACGACGCAATTCCTCGGCTACTGCCAAACCGGGGAAGGCGTGCCCGCCTGTTCCGCCGCATGCAACCACAATCTTCATCACCAATCCCTTTCGTCCGGCCTCAACGGCGCCTTGCGCATACGCGCGCGCTTCTCCGCCTCGTGTTCGTCATTGCGCTCTTGCGCCTTCTTTAGAATAGCTTCGATTTCTCGCTCGTCGCGCTCTGGTCCAGTGTCGCCTTCGCTGGCACCGTCTTTGGGCTCCTCGTCCTCACCTTCCCCGGCTTCTGGCTCGGGCGCGGATGCGGAATCGTTACGGTCTTCCCCCTCGCCGCTGTCGCTTTGCGGCTTGCTTGCGGACTCTTTGGGCTGCGTCTCGGGCTGGCGACTGGAATTGCCGCCGCCTTGCTCATCGGGCAACAACTCGAGAATCTCGCGAATGATTGCCAGCGACTGCTCCTGTGCCGGCGGATCGGACGCTTCGACACAGGAAAGCTGACGCTTCTCGAGTTCGATCGCCAACGCGGCGATCTTGCCCTGAGTCTCGGCGGTAAACGGCGGCTTGTTGGTGTCAGCCTGGGCGGCTTGTTCGTACGCCTTGGCCCAGGCGGGGAACACTGCGCGAAAACGCCGCGTATAGTCGAGCGCCTCGCGTTGCCAATCCCGGTCATTGACCCGCTCGGCGTCTTGCCAGGCGTTTGACTGCGCAACCAAATCCTCTTCCATCGCCGGACGAGGCAGCGCCAGCATCTTGAAGAAATCGTTGAAATCCTTCTCGGCATCGGCGATGGAGCTATAGCCCGCCTCATCCAAGTCGCCCAACTGGCGAGCGGCCAAGGCAGTTCGCGAGCGTGCCTCGTCGATTCGAGCCTGGATATTCGCCGCATCCGTCTCGTTTGTAACCGACCGCGCAATCGCCTCGCGCGCTACAATCCAGGTGTCGTCAAGCTTCTGCGCGCGATTGCAAAGCTCGTCGCCCTTCGCGACAGCTACCGCGGCGACGTTGGTAAGATAGTGACTGGCCTCACCCATCAGCAACCGAGCCTCGGTAAGAGCCGAATGCATCAGTGCGCCGGGGTCTGAATTCGCGGCACCCTCGATTAGCGAATTTACGCGTTTGGCCTCGCGCATTGCCAACAGCCCATCCGTGGCGCGAGTGAAGTTGCGTTGCCGGCGCGAATCACCAGGATCCGCGCGCAGGGCAGTCTGTGCGGCGAGAGCCGCTTCCTCCAGCGATACGAGCGCGTTGCGATTATCGGCGTGGCGCGATTCGTCATAGCGCATCTTGGCAATAACCTCGGCGGCCTTTGCCTTGTAACGCGCATCCATACCCGTATACAGCTCGTTCATCGCAGTGAACGCGCCATTGGTGTCGCCGGCTCTGTAAAGCTCTACACCTTCGTTCCAAACTTCCACCACCGGCCTATCCACAGCGGCGGATGCCGAACCGATAACGCCCGCAGCGGCCACGGCCAGCGAAAAACAAAAGCCTTTTACCATGGCTTGGCTCAAGCGCAGGGGGTTACGCCTTTTTTGAGAATGATATTGCCATACTTGCGCGTTTCGCCGGTCAGCACTATGGCATAAGCCTTTTTCGCGCGTTCGTAAAAAGCGAAGCGCTCAAGATGTTCGATTTCGCCATCGTAGCGCAAGGCAGATCGATAAGCCTTTTCTACCGCCGGATCGAGCGTATCGCCCGACACTGCAGCCATCATTGCCACGGGTATAGCATAGGAATCGAGCTCAAAGAGTGGAATTATACCCTTTAACAGTTCGTCGGCCTTGATGCCGTCTGCCCGCAGAACGTATGCCGCATTCTGTCCAAAGGAATGCGCTGGAAAATGGGCGTCAGAAATGACAATTTCATCGCCATGCCCCATTTCGGCGAGCGCCTTGAGCAAATCGGGCGAAACAACGGGTGATATTCCTTTGAGCATATTTTCCTTTTCCCTTTCGGTAGATATCGCCAGCGTCCATCCTCCCGCGCCAACAGATACAGCCGCTGCCGATGTGTTCACGACAAATTCCCTGCGCGTGATTTCCATATAGGTATTATATCCTTTTCTGCCTCGACAGCGCAACCATTCGCGCCTGCAGTTTACCCATTTTCGCCCTCTCGCGGAAGTGAGGCTGCTCAAGCCGGGAATTCAACGCCGATGGTTGGCAAAGGACGCTCCACTACCGTTCCGCTTTGCTCGGCCCCTTGCGGCCCCTCCGGGGTTCGCGCTTCGCGCTCAGGCAACCTGACGCCTTCGGCGCAGGCGAATCTCGCGATTCTTCAACCGCTTTCCTGTCGCCCTTCCGTTGCG
>CALYTX010000015.1 GCA_945487985.1 uncultured Verrucomicrobiota bacterium
AGGGCGCAGCGGAACTGAAGGTCGCCGACCTGCGTGCGGAGAGCGTGAAGAACCTCGTGGACAAGCTCACGGCTCTCACTACGACGGGTGAACTCGCGGGCGGTACGAAGGTCTCGGGCCTCGCCGTTCTGGATGGCACGCCCTCGCCCGCGCAAAAGGCGATTTGGGGCGAGGCGGCGAAGGCGGCGGATATCGTCGTCAATGCCACGCCGATGGGGCTTCATCCAGGAGAACCCTCGGCACTGCCTCCAAGTTGTTTCCATGCCGGTCAATTCGTGCTCGATATCGTTCCAACGAAGGAATTCCCTCCGACGGCGACGGCGGCCGTGAAGGCAGGCGCGACGGCTACGGACGGGCTTGAATTTCTGGTTGGACAGGGAGCTAAGTCATTTGAAATCTGGACGGGGATCGCTGCCGATCGCAAGGCGATGCTCGCAGCCATACGAGCGTGAAAAACTCCGTCTAATGCCCGTAAATATGATATAATACGGCAAAAATTCCAACAAGGAGAATTTATGTCGTTGAATATCGTCACTGAAATTGACAATCGTGTTGCCGTCAAGCATGTGCTCATGAGCGTGAGCGACAAGTCGGGGCTTGAGACATTCGTGCCTGCGCTGGTAAAGGCTTGCCCTGGAGTTAAGATTTATTCTACTGGCGGCACCTATACGAAAATCAAGGAGATTCTCGGCGACAAGGCCGAGGGCACGCTGGTGGCGGTTTCCGATTACACGGGTCAGCCGGAGATGCAGGGCGGTCTCGTCAAGACGCTCGATTTCAAGATTTACCTCGGCATTCTTTCCGAGAAGTACAACGAAGCGCACCAGGCGGATATCAAGCGCCTGTCTGCTGAGGCGCTTGATATGGTGGTGGTGAATCTCTACCCGTTCCGCGAGACGGTTGCCAAGGAGGGGGTGACGCCAGAGATGGCCCGTACGAATATCGACATTGGCGGGCCGTGCATGGTTCGCGCTTCGGCAAAAAACTACCTGCGCGTGGCCTCCGTCACCGATCCGCTCGATTACGCGAATATTGCCCAGGAGCTGGAGGCCAATGGCGGAACGTTGGGTCTCGACACGCGTTTCAAGCTGATGAAAAAGGCCTTTACGCACACGGCCGAGTATGATGCCGCCATTTCCAAGTTCTTCACGACTCGCACCTGGGAAGAGGTCGATGCGACCTACAACCAGCACTGAAGATCGTTGACGGATGGCCAAGCGCAACAAGCGATTCAAGCCACTCAAACGGATGCTGCGGCGTCCGTTTGAATGGCTTGGCATTGGGCTTGGCTATCTCATCTTCACGAATCTGACGCGCAAGGGTCTGTTGCGGGCCTGCGACTTCGCGTCCCGTGTGATGTACCGGTTCGATAGCAGGGGGCGCGCCAATGCGCATGCGAATTTGCTTGTCATGTTCGGAAACATCGACCCGAAGCGCGAGGAATTGATTGTCCGCCGCAGCTATCGCAATATGGCGCGGGCCGTGGGACATGCGTTCTGGACTTGCCGCAACGCGGTTAAGCGGGTGCGCTCCGCCGGCGAGGTCGATGCGCGCGCGGCGCGGTTTTTGGCGCAGAACAAGCCGGCGGTTACTGTCTCGGGTCATATCGGTTGCTGGGAGATTCTTTCCCAGCTCGCGTTTCTTGAGGGTCATTCGATGATGTCCGTTGCCAAGGATATCGGTTCGGGGGCGATGACGAAGCTGCTGATGAAGGCCCGCAAATCGATAGGCCAGGAGATAATTCACGCTGACGGCGCGTTTCGTTCGCTGATGGCAGGCGTTAAAGCGGGCAAGTCGCTCGGGTTGCTTGTCGACCAGAATGTCAGGGCTGCCGACGGCGGCATTTGGGTGCGGTTTTTCAATCAGCCGGTTTGCGTTTCCGCGGCGCCGGCGTTTTTTGCGGCCAAGGCCAAAGTGCCGATTATCGTCGCCTGGTCGCGTCCCTTGAACGATGGGCGCTACTGTTGCGAGCTGATCAACGCTTATTCGTGCGACCAGGCAAGGGATCTTTGGGCGATGACCCAGCGTTGCCTGAAAGACCTCGAAGGCGTTATTCGCCGGCATCCGAGCTGCTGGGTGTTGAACTACCACTTTTTCGGTCGTCATTCGGCGTCGGAGGATGGCGCGGCCCGCTTGGCCGAGAACGAGGTCAAGGCTGCCGAAAGAGCGGCCAAGGAGCGGGCGCAGTGAAGACTTTGCAGCTTGTCCCCGCGATGGAGCAGGGCGGCGTTGAGCGCGGCGTCGTCGAGATGAACCGGGTAATTGTCGGAGCCGGATGGGAGAATGTCGTCGTTGCCGCGGGCGGGCGGTTGTTGGCGCAAATCGAGAAGGATGGAGGACGAACGGTCCTTTGCGAGGTCAAATCCAAAAATCCATTGACTTTCTTCTCGCGTGCCGCCTGGCTCAAAAAGATTTTGCTCGCGGAGAAGCCGGATGTCGTCTGCGCGCATTCTCGCGTGCCCGCTTGGCTGTTCAAGTGGGCGAACCGCGGGCTCGCAATTCCGTGGATCACTTTTGCCCATGGCGCGAATTCGGTTTCACGTTATTCGAAGGTCATGACGGAGGGCGACTTGACCGTGACGCCTTCTCGCTATATCGCCGACTATTTGCAGCATGCGTATGGCATTGGCGAGGAGAAACTCAGGGTTATTCCTCGCGCGATTGAACCAGAGCGTTTCGATATCGACCGATTGGACCGCGATTTCATCGCCGCGAAGAAGTCCGAATGGGGCACGGAAGGCTTTTTTGTTGTTATGGGGCTTGGCCGCATCACCCAGCTCAAGGGGTACGATATGTTGATTCGCGCCGTCGCGAAGCTGCCCAGTCGCTTCAAGCTCGTGCTGGTCGGCGAGGCGGAGGCGCTGCGCAGGGAGGTTGAGCAATCGTTGCACGCTCTGGTCGAGGAGCTTGGCGTTGCTTCGCGCGTGGTGTTTGCCGGCAATCAGCAGCAAGTGGCCGAGTGTCTGTCGCTGGCCGATGTGGTGGTCTCGTCAAACGTGCGCAAGCCCGAGGCGTTCGGACGTTCGATGGCCGAGGCGCTGGCGATGGGCAAGCCGGTCGTCGCGCGTGCGTTCGGCGGCGCGCTCGACGTGGTGCGAGACGGGGTCGACGGCGTTCTCGTGGCGGAAGGCGAAGATTATGCCGCCCAGTTTGCGGCGGCAATCGAAAAGGTCTCCCGGATGAAGTTTGGCGACTTGCGGAAGGAGGCGCTCGAGCGCTTCTCGTTCGACAAGATGGCGGAGCGGTCTCTGTCGGTTTACAAGGAGGTATCGAAATGATAAACGTGGGCATAATCGGCTGCGGCTTTGTCGGCGGTGCGCTCAAGGATTGGTTGGAGCGCAACAATCCCGATTGCAAGTTGTTCATCAGCGATCCGCCGAAGGGATACAACGACGACCTTTCCGGTGTCGATATCGCGTTTCTGCAAATCCATGTGCCGACCGAGGACGACGGTACGCAGGATCTGACGCTGATGACGGAGCTTATCCGGAAGCTGCCGGATGTTCCGGTGTTTGTCCGCACGACGATTCTGCCCGGCACCTCCGAGAGGCTTTCGAAGGCGACTGGTCATCGCGTTTGCTACATGCCCGAGTTTCTGACCGAGCGCACCCATATTGAAGATTTCAAGAAGCAGACGATGGTCTTCACGGGTGCGCATGAATTGCTGACCAAGATTTTTGTCGGCAAGAAGTTTACGGTGATGACCCCCTTAGAGGCGGAAATCACCAAGTACGCACACAATGTCTTCGGCGCCTACAAGGTCACCTATTTCAACGCGGTCAAGGAATATTGCGAGCAGATGGGCGCCGACTGGCGCACGGTGCATACCGGCGTCTTGCTTTCTGGCTATATCAACGATACGCACACCTACGTGCCCGGGCCGGACGGCAAATGCGGCTATGGCGGCAAATGTTTCCCGAAGGATGTCAACGCTTTTGCGCTGATGACAAAGGGGACTGCGCTGGGACGGCTCCTCGAACCGCTGCACGAACTGAACGTCCACTTCCGCGGCGTCGAGGAGAGGATCTGAAGATGAAATCCAAGTTTGCCTGGCTCGCGGCCCCTGCCGTTTTTGCAGCTCTTTTGACGGCGCTGCTCGTCATCTGGGCCGTCGTGAACCCTGAGACGCTCGTCGCGAACTTTGATGCCGACGGCCGATCCCCGTTCGAGTTGGCGACACTGCCCGTGTTTGCGGCGATCGTGCCCATGGTCTGGATTTGCAATCCCTTCGGCGGATCGCGCACGCGGCGGAATCTTCTGTGCGCCATGGTCACGGTAGTGGCGCTGATGGCTATCGTCAAAGAGCTCGATCTTCATTATCTGGCGCTCCACTGGCTTTATCCCGACTTTGTGCAGGAGACTGGCGGACTCGTACCGGGCAAGCTCGTCAAACCGAGCGGATCGCCGCTGACGGGTACGCCGTTCAAGATGCGCGTGCTGACGAATGCCGCCGTGCCGCTGGGGATGAAAGCGGCGATTGTCGGCTATTTCGCCGCATTCTTCGGCGTGTTCGCCGCGGGCTTTGCGTATCTTGGCGCACGCTGGGTCAAAGGCGTTTTCCGGCTTGAACCTGCCGCGTGGGCGTGGGGGTGCCTGGGGGCGAGCGGCGTCATGGTGCAGGTCGCCGACCGCCTGCCAGCTTGGCTCGGCCACCGCTTCGGCCTCGACAAAGATGCCGAAGGCGGCGCGAGTGCGGCCAGTTCGCTTTGCACTTGCCTTGAAGAGGGCGGCGAGATGATGCTTGCCATATTCGCTTTGTTGACGATATTCCTTGCGCATCGCGCGCTCAAGCAGGAGACGTAGGCAGTGAAGCACATCAACAAGGAAGATCTCTTGCAGAAGGCCGCGGAGATTAAGGCGGCAATCGAGATCAAGTCCCCCGAAGAACTTCGCAAGGCGACGGAGTACTCGATGCGCGGCGTGCGTGCAGTGCTTTTCGGTGAGAAGGCTTTCCGCACCGACCTTGTGGTCTTCGTGCTGAGTGCCATCGCCGTCGGTTCGCTCAAGTTCTACGACTTGATTTCCTGGGGTGAATGCGCGTTGATGATCTATACCGTTTTCATGGCGCTGGTGGGTGAAATCATCAATACCGCCATCGAGACGACGGTCGACCGCATCTCCACGGATTACCACGAACTCTCTGGTCGGGCGAAGGATATTGGCAGCGCCATTGTCTTTGTTTCGTTCTTCGGCGCGGGCATCGCCTGGCTGCTGGTCCTGCTTGGAGTCGCCGCCCGGCGGGGATGGCTCGAGGAGGCGCAGAAATTGCTGTCGCTTGATTGAGAAAGGATAGACTGGACGATGCGCAAACCAGATTTCGATCCCGACGGCCTGCGGCGCTTTCTCGAGGAAGTGCTCGGCGGAAGTTTTGCGGGCATCAAACTGATTACTGCCTGCTCGCGTCCAGAAAATTTCGTCGTCTGGCGCACTGACGGCGAAAAGTTTTCGGTCAAGTGCGTTCCGCCGCCACAACCCGGCCGGCTCGACCTCTTCCCGGGATTGGTCGCCCACCTGAAGGAATTGGCGCGCACCGATGCCGTGCAGATGGCTTCGGACGTGCTCGATTTCGAGGGGCGCCGAGTACTTGTCACCCGCTGGTGCGAAGGCAAAAGGCTTATGCCCCATCAGCTCGATCGGCAATCGTGTGCTTCGTTCATCCGCCAGTACGGGGAATTTTCACAGGCGATGCAGCGCTGCAGCGGTGTGCTACCGCCGCGGGACAACCTCAAGGTAATCGATTCGCTGTCCGGGCGGCTCCAAGGGCTGTGCTGTTCGCGTCTGAGGCGGTTTCTCGAGCGCGAGACGCAAAGGAGCGATTTCGTCTACGATCCCGCGCGGCTCAAGGTGATCCACGGCGATTTGCACCACGGCAATTTTCATTTTAACAACGGCGCGATCACCGGCTTCATGGATCTCGAGGACTTCCGGCTGGGCTATCCGGCCGACGACCTGGCGCGCTATGTGATCTGCGGCGCCGAGCACCAGCTCTGGTTCGATCTGGCGGCCACCCGGCGGACGCTCTCGTTTTTCCGTGAGCTGCTGCCGCTTTATCCGCGCGACGAGTGGCGCGAGGCGGTGCTCGGACTGCTCGTTCGCAAGTTCGACCGCCGGCTCGGCCGCAAGGGCTTGAAACCGATAGTCGCGGCCAATCTCACCTTTCGTCTCGGACTTTATCGCCGGATGCTGGCGATGGTCGATTGCTATTCCAAACAATGACCTATTCCGTCCTCTATCTTGCGTTCATGGCCTTCGCGCCGCTCGTGTTTTCGACGATTAAGTCGGCGAGTCGCGAGAAGCTTCGCGATTGCGTTTTCCTGAAAACGGTTGCCAAAGACTACCTGCGAACGCTCCCGACGATTGCGCTTGTGAGTTTGCCGATGGTGGCGATACCCTCCTGGACGCGTGCATATGTTATCGCCATGCATCTGCTTTTCATGCCGCTGGTCATTCTGGAACTTGGCCATGTTTATCTGTTTGGCGCGCGTATGGGGCTCAATACATTCTATTCGCTCTTCGTGACGAACATGAAAGAGACTGTGGAATACATCCAATGCAACCATACGAAGGCGCAGTTGGCGCTGATTGCGGTGCTCTATATTGCGCCTCTCGCCGCGCTCTGGCATCTGCCGGCAGCCGTTTTCGATTCCGGATTGTCACGAAGCTTCTTGGCGGGAGGCCTGGCGATTGTCGCCTTTCCGCTCATCCGCAACTTCTTCCAGCGCGGTGCCAGGCATAAATTGAGCTATGTGCTGAATCCATTTGTCAGCGCCTTTTACCACTACGCACTCTACCGCCGCCAGTACGGAGCGCTGAAGCTTCAGATTGCCGCGCATGCCGCTCCGAAGTTTGCGGATATCGTCTCGAAGATTCCTGCAGATATTCCCGAGACATATGTTGTCTGCATCGGCGAGAGTGCCAATATGCAGCATTGTTCGTATGCGGGCTACTGCCGCGGCACGAACGAATTCACGCGCGCAGCCGGCGACATTCTCTCTTTTACGGGCTGTCGATCGCAGTACGCCCAGACTCTGCCATCGCTCGAAAAGACGATTACCTTCGCCACCGACCGCGAGCCCGATCTGCTCTACTCGAAAGGCTCGCTCATCGATTACTTCAACGATGCCGGCTTCAAGACTTTCTGGCTCTCCAACCAGTATGCGCTTGAAGATACGGCGATTACCGCGATGGCGGGACATGCGAGCGTGCGCAAGTGCATCAACTTTAGTTCGATGAAGGGTTTTGAAACAGCGGGCTACGACGGAAAGTTGCTGCCGGAATTCGCCAAGGTATTGTCCGATCCCGCGCCGAAGAAGACGATATTCCTGCACATGATCGGCTCGCATTCAGCGTATGTCAACCGCTATCCGGCCGAGTTCAAGCATTTCACCGGTTCGGTTCCAGGCAAGACGGGACTTGCCGCCTCTGCTCGGCACTTGCTCAATTCCTATGACGATTCGATTCGCTACACCGATTATGTGATAGCCGCGCTGGTGGACGCGCTGCGCGAGCGCGGCGGCGAGGAGGCTTCGGCGTTGGTGTATTTTGCCGACCACGGCGAGGATTGCTATGATTCCACGCCCACTAAACTGCTTGGACACGGACCGTTGGCGAATTTGCCCATGACCGCCGTGCCGCTGCAATTGTGGCTTTCGCCGCGGCTGAAAGAACTGCGTCCCGATTTGCCACGGCGCGCGTCGAAGCCGAAGGCGTCCTATCGGCTCGAGCAGATTATCCATCTCATAATCGACCTCGCGTCGCTCTCGAATCCCGATTTCAGTCCCGCGGACAGTCTGTTCCCGGAGGTGGAGCAATGATTGTCAAGATTGCTTCGAAAAATCCGCTGTTCGGCCGCGAGCCGTTTGAATACTCGCCGGGTTACGTCTTCGTGCAGGATCCGGCCTGTGAACAATACGATTGGCTAGTGGTCTTCGACGATCTCAAGGAGTGCGAGATGCTGCGCTGTCCGCCGGAATGCACGATTCTTGCCACCTGGGAGCCCGTTAGCATCAAGAATTATGCAACGCCTTTCACCAGCCAGTTCGGACACTTGCTTACCAACCGTCCGCCGCAGGCCGAGAAACACCCTCATTACCATCTCGGCAAAGGCTACTTCCCCTGGTACAACAGCCGATCCTACGCAGAGAACCAAGCTTTTGTCATTCCCCCCAAGACCAAACTCGTTTCGGCGGTGTGCTCGGCCAAGGCGATGCGCTGGACGAAGCACCACGATCGAATTCAGCTTTTGAAGCGGCTCGTCGCGGAGGTTCCCGGCGCGGAGTGGTACGGCCACGGGGTGCGGGAGTTTGCTCGCAAGTGCGATTTGATGGATTCCTATCGCTACCATGTGGCGATAGAAAACCACATCGCCCCGCATTACTGGACCGAGAAGATCGCCGACGCCTATCTGTGCGAGTGTCTGCCGTTCTACGCCGGCGCGCCCGATCTTGCGGATGATTTCCCCGCCGAATCGTTCATCCCCATTCCCGTCGACAATCCGGCCAAGGCGGTCGACATCGTCAAGAGAGCAATTGCGAACGACGAATGGGAAAAGCGTCTGCCCGCCATCAAGGAGGCGAAGGCGCGGCTGTTTGCCGAGTATAATTTCTGGGCGCAGGTCATCAAGGTCATCGAGGCGGAGAAGGGACAGCCTGTGAGCGCCGTCGATTCGGCGCGCCCGCGATTCCTGCGTTCGCGCAAGTGGCTGCGCAAACATTCGTTCAGAGCGAATCTGGAAGACGGGGTTTTTCATTTCAAGCAATATCTTTCAGGAGTAGGGTTATGGCCGAAAATGTCGTAGAAGATTTCTCCCGCGCGCGCATTCTCGTCGTCGGCGATTTGATGCTCGACCGTTTTGTGTCCGGCCGGGTCGATCGCATCTCCCCGGAGGCGCCGGTGCCGGTGTTTCGCTGGGAAAGCGAACGGGAAATGCTCGGCGGTGCCGGCAACGTGATTGCCAATCTCCATGCGCTCGGAGCGCACACGGCGCTCGTCTGCCGCGTGGGCGACGACGCCGAGGCGCTTCGCGCAGGCGAGCTTCTTCGCGCGGCCGGCGCGGAACTGGTGGCCGTTCGTTCCGCGGCGGTTCCTACCATTCGCAAGACACGCTTCGTCGCCAGCGGCCACCACGTTCTGCGCATGGACCGCGAGAAGGTCGCTCCGTTGGCGGCGGCGGAGGAGGCGGAGTTGCTCGGGGCAATCGAGCGTATCGTGTCGGGCTATGACTTAGTTGTCTTTTCCGACTATGCGAAGGGGCTCTTCTCGACTTCCTTCACCACGAAGGCGCTCGCCATTTGCCGCGCGGCGGAGCGGCGCGTTTTTGTCGATCCCAAAGGCAGGGACTACCGCAAATACGGCGGAGCGACTCTGGTCAAGCCCAATCTCAAGGAGCTCGAAACCGTCTGCGGGGTTCGTTTCGATTCCGCGGCACCGGATTTTCTCGACGCGGTTGTGCGCTGCGCCCAGAAAATGCTCGCGGTGTGCAATATCGAGCGCGCGGTAGTGACCTTGAGCGAAAAGGGAATGGTCTATGTTTCGCGCGATGGTTCCGATACGACGTATCTTCCCACCGAGGGGCGCGAGGTTTGCGACGTCTCCGGCGCGGGTGATACGACCATGTCGGTGCTCGCCGCCGCCCGCGCTTTGGGCGTGACATTCCCCCGCGCGATGGAAATGGCCAATTTCGCCGCGGGAATCGTGGTCGGCAAGGTCGGCACCGCCGTCGTCACGCCAGGCGAGCTCAAGGCGGCGATGGACGACAGGCGCTCGCCGGCGTTGCCGTTCGCCCGCAAGGTGTTTTCGCGCGCCGACCTTTCTGCGCAGGCGAAAATCTGGAAGGGCGAGGGACTTAAGGTCGGCTTCACGAACGGATGTTTTGACTGCCTTCACTGCGGACACCTCTCGTCGCTTCACGAAGCCAAGGAGCATTGCGACCGGCTGATCGTAGCGATCAACAGCGACGCTTCGGTGCGTCGGCTCAAAGGTCCGTCGCGTCCGATCCAGGACGAGCGCACGCGCAGCCTTGTCCTCGCCGGTCTCGAACTTGTCGACGCGGTCGTTCTTTTCGACGAGGATACGGCGCTGCCCGTTGTCGAGGAGATTCGTCCCGATGTGATAGCCAAGGAGGGCTATACTATTGATCGCTGGCCGGAAGCCAGATTCGTGATCGGCTACGGCGGCAAGGCGGTTACACTCAAACGCGTCGAGGGTTATTCCACTTCGTCGATGGCGGAAAGGATGCGGAAATGAAAGAGTACTTCGAGGCGCAATGCGCCCAGATAGCCGCGAACTTCGAAAATCTCAAGGCACTCGGCGGCGCCGTCGCCGCAGCTGGGGAGCTTTGTGTCGCCGCACTCAAGGCTGGCGGCAAGGTGATGTTTTGCGGCAACGGCGGTAGCGCTGCGGACGCGCAGCATCTCGCCGCGGAACTTTCCGGACGCTTCGAGGCTAACCGTCCCGGAATCGCCGGGCTGGCGCTTACGACGGACACCTCCGCGCTGACGGCGATTGCCAACGACTTCGGCTACGAATATGTTTTCTCCCGGCAGGTCGAAGCGATAGGGCGCGCCGGAGACGTGCTTTACGCCATTTCGACCAGCGGCAATTCAGCCAATGTCCTCGCCGCTGTCGAGGCGGCACGCGCGCGCGACATTCGAGTGATTGCCGTGACGGGTGCTTCTGGCGGCAGAATGCGTGAAATGTGCGATGTGTTGCTGAACGTGCCGGCGGAAAAGGCTGCGCGCGTGCAGGAAATGCACATCGCGCTGGGGCACATTCTTTGCGGCATGATCGAAAGGGCGCTTTATGCCTAAGGCCCTGTTTATGGACCGCGATGGGACGATCAACGCCGATTATGCGTACGTCCACGAAAAAGATCACTTCGATTTCATCCCGGGGGTTTTTGAATTTTGCCGCGCCGCCCAGGCGAAGGGATACTTGATTATCGTCATCACCAATCAGTCGGGTATTGCGCGCGGCTACTACACCGAGGACGACTTCAAGGCGCTCAACGACTGGATGGTGGCGCGTTTTGCGGCCGAGGGCGTGACCATCACCGACGTTTTTTACTGTCCGGAATTGTCGGGACCCGACCGCAAACCCGAACCCGGGATGTTCCTCAAGGCGCGCGACAAGTACGGCATCGACATGGCGGCGTCCGTTTCGCTCGGCGACAAGCCGCGGGACGTCGAAGCCGGCGAACGTGCGGGCGTGGGCAGGAACCTCCTCTTCAACGGGGACTATTCGGAGATCTCCCTATGAGCAAAGAGAATATCCTCGTGATCAAGCACGGAGCGCTGGGCGATTTCGTGATGCAATCCGGGCGCATGCGCACGATCCGCGCCAGACACCCCGGCGCGCACATTGCCATCATCACCGAGGCGTTCCTCAAGGGACTCGCCGAGGCGATGGGCTTTTTTGACGAAGTGATTGTCGATTCGCGCGGTTACAACATGGCCACTTGGTGGCGTGTGATCGTGAAGGAGATTGGAGGGCGCAAGTGGGACGCCATCTATGATCTGCAGTCCTCGAATCGCACGCTCTGCCGCTACTATCCGCTCGTCCTCACCGCGACGCGTCATGCCCTGAAGTGGGGACGCCTTGCGAAGGGCGGTCTCACCTGGCGCACGAGCTCCCGCAAGATCCCGTTTCTTCCGTGGTTCTTCCGTAATGTCCACGAGGCGATTACCTGGGCTCCGAAGGACCTCTCGATGTGCCACGGCGACCACGCCCACTTCGATCTCCTGCCTGAGAAGTACGCGCTCCTCATTCCGGGCTGCAGCGCCGGCAACGAGCAGAAGCGCTGGCCGCCGGAACGCTTCGTCGAACTGACGCGCTTCTTCGCCGAGAAGGGCCTCAAGTCCGTCGTGATGGGCACGAAGGCCGAAGCGAAGGAGATCAACGCGATCTGCGAAGGAAATCCGAATGCCGTCAACTTCCTCGGACAGAGTTCGATCGCCGACATCCCGGACCTCGCCAACGGTGCTGCGGTCGTCGTCGGCAACGATACGGGTCCCTCGCACATCGCGCATATCGCCGGTGCCAAGACCGTGATGCTCTTCACCGCCTACGATTTCGGACGCGCCGCCCCGAAGAACAAGCCGAACGTGATCTCGCTCAAGGGCGAGAAGATCACCGACATTCCCGTCGAGGACGTCCGCGCGGCCCTCGCGACTTTCATGGTATAATTGGACGACATGCCGAAGATCTCCGTCATCATGCCCGTGTACAAGACCGAAGCGACGGTTGCCGCCGCGATCGAGTCGGTCTTGTCCCAGACTTTCGCTGACTTCGAACTCCTGTGCGTCGACGACGGTTCGCCTGACAAGGCGGGCGAGACGCTTGCGGCCTATGCGGCGAAGGATTCGCGCGTGCGCGTCTTCACCCAGGAGAACCGCGGCCTCTCGGGCGCGCGCAATACGGGTCTTGAACAGGCCGTCGGCGAATACGTGACGTTCCTGGATTCGGACGATGCGTTGCCGCGCCATGCGCTTGCGACCTTCCTGTCCGCGGCCGAACAGACGGGGGCCGCCGTGGTCGTCTCGGAGCGTCCCGTCGATGTCGAGACGGATGAGGCGAAGCGTGAGGCCATCGCCGTGGAGACGGTCTCTCAGAAAGTCCGCGTCTCCACGACGCCGCTCAAGTCCGTCCTGGCCGGCCGCCGCATGCGTTCGTCGGCCTGGAACAAGTTCTATCTCCGCTCGACGATCGGCGACCGTCGTTTCATCGAGGGCATCTATTTCGAGGACTGGCCGTTTGTGACGGAGCTGCTCGGAGATCTTGAAAAGGTCGCCATCGTCTCCGTTCCGTGCTATGTCTATTCGAAGATCGGCGAATCGATCGTCCGTTCGTCCTTCAACCAGAAGAAGGTGACGAGCTACTTGACCGGCATCGAGCATGTCACGTCCTATTTCGAAGGTCACCCGCAGCGCAAGTGGGCGATGCGGCGCGTCCGAATGGCGCAGGAGATGCTGGAGAAACGCATGCGCAAGGCGGGCATGCTCGCAAAGAAGGGACTGTGGAGGTGGCTATGATACCGAAGATCATCCATTACGTCTGGCTGGGCGACAAGGAACTGCCCGAACCCGATCGCACCTATGTCGAGGGCTGGAAGAAGCTTTTGCCGGACTGGGAGATCAAGTGCTGGGGCCTCGAGGCGATCAAGGACCTCGACGATCCGTTCCTCAAGGAGACGCTGTCCGTCCGCAGCTGGGTGTTCGCGAGCGACTGGATCCGGCTCTATGCCCTTGCGACCGAAGGTGGCTTCTATCTCGACACCGACGTCGAGCTGAAGTCGACCCTGGAGCCGTTCCGTTCGCATGACCTCTGCTTCGGACTCAACCGCAATCTCCATCCCCAGACGGCCGTCCTCGGCTCCGTGCCGCACCAGCCGCTGATCGAGGAGCTTCTGGAAACGTACTCGAAGCGTAAGTTCATCAAGGGCGACGGCGTCTATGACGTCACGGCGAGCAATACGGTCTATCGCCGCATGTTCCTTCGTCACGGCGTCGACCTTGAGAAGCTTTCGCCGGAACAGCAGCACGACGTGCTGCCGGGCGTGCGCATCTATCCGACGGCGGTCCTCTGTCGTCCCTGCGGCGATCCGGCGGTGAATGTCGCCCATCACCATGTGAAGGGCACGTGGGTGGCGCCGTACGAACGCAAGCAGGTCATCGACCTTCCGTTCGGCTACCGCCTGATCCGCATCAAGCGCCGCGGACGCGCCAAGGCCGAGGACGCCTTGCCGTTGCTCGCCCACGAGAAACGCTGTTTCGCGCTCCGGTTCCGGCAGAAGGTGCTCGTCTTCGCAAAGGTGGTGAAGTGATGGGCAAGGCCCTCGAGAATCTCTTTCATGCGCTGGCGGCCTGTCTCGGACGCTGGAAGTGCCGCCATGCCTATGCGCGGATCGAGCCGAAGAAGATCGTCTTCAATCAGTTCCAGGGCAGCGGATTCGGCTGCAACCAGAAGTACATCGCGCTGGAACTCCTGAAGCGCCGTTCGGATCTCGATCTCGTCTGGCTTGCGCGCGATGCCGCGGCAGTTCAGCGGGAACTCCCCGCGGGCATCCGGGCCGTCGCCTGGAAGGGTCCCGATGCGTTTCGCGAACTCGCCACGGCCGGCGCCTGGGTCTCGAATCACAACCTCGGACACTTCATCCGTCAC
>CALYTX010000016.1 GCA_945487985.1 uncultured Verrucomicrobiota bacterium
CTCCCTTGCGGTAGCTGAACTCCTCGGCCAGCACGGCGGCGAAAATGGCAAGAACCGCATACGCGCCATAGAAAGCAACCTGCACAAGCCCCGCCCGCGATTGATCCATTGTGAAAATCTTCTGGAACGCTGGCACGAGATTGTCGGTCATATTGTTCAACAGCCCCCAGAGGGCGAAACAACACACAAGCATAACGAAAACCGCCAGGTGTTTCCTCGGGACTATCGCATTCTTCTGGGTCATCTCATTTCCTTTCTGTTGCATGGGACAACACTGTACGGCGCACTACTGGACGAACGATATCAACTGCCAGGCATCGAGTCGCGGGAACACAACCACCCGGTTCGATTCCACCTTATGTTTTCTACCTGAGACGATTTCCGTTACCTGGCTCACGCCGGCAGGAAACCGCACTTTGACATTTTCCACTGGCCGGAACCCTAAGTGCGCAATGTAGAAGTAGCGGCCAGCCTTGAGCTTCCGGCAGTCGATTTCGCGCAAGACCACATCGGGATTCTCGCAAGCCTTGTTAACGAGCGTCGACTTAACTGCCGGCAAGGCAAGATAGTTGAGATTGAACTCTCTAACCGGCCCTGGAAAACCGCGTGAAAAGGTCGAACCGATCAGATAGCCGATATTGACCGGATCGCCGTGCGCCATCGCGGCGACCTCGATCTGCATCGAAGCGCGTCCGGCGCGCTCGGTATCGTGGATGGCATAGCCAAGGATGCAATTCTCGTCGCCGCTGACGGGATTGTAGCGATAAAGCATATTCTCGTTGAGCGGATAATGGCGAATCACTGTATTGACGCCGTCATGGTTCGCATAGGCCTTAAAGGCATCGCGGTCGCACACCGAAAACATGCGGTTGATCGGCATGGCCAGAAAGATGTTCGTCTTCGTATTATATGTTTCCGGATCGTCTCCAGGGCATGCATACTGCCATTCGTAGTCCTTCCAGGTTTCGGCCGCGCGCCGCCGCTGTTTGAGATAAAGATGCTTCTCGACCGATTCCGCAAGCGTCACGCACTTGTAGTCTTTGCAATTGAACGGCGGCTTGGCGAGCAACTTCTTCCAGAAGGCGGGACTATCGGTAAGCAGTCCACCCCCTTCCATGCCAGAACCTGGCTCGCTTACATCGGATTCGAAAATCACCTGCGCTTCGGGAATTCCCTTTTCAACAAGGTAGTCGCGGAGATTCTGCACAAACTGAGCGCGCTTGCGATTCCACCAACGGATATACTGCGCGCGGATTTTACCGTTATGGCGGATTACATCCTTGGTGATGCGCTGCCCGTAGCTGGCCTTGTCTACCGCTGTGGAATCGACGGATACGCCGGTGAGATCGTCGGCATCCATTACATCGCTGAATTTAGGACGCTTGGAATTCGCAGTCACCGCCTTTGACCGGTTGCCGAAAAGAGCCTCGTCGTTGACCTGTCCGTCCCGCTCACGCTGGAAACGCGCAAGCGTATCCTCGCCGAAACCAATCGGCCAATTCGCTGGCCGCGTGCGGAAATAGGCCCCGGCGAAGGATTTAAGTTCGTCCTTGAAGCGGAGAATCGTTCCGTCGAGCAGTTCTTTCGTAACTTGCAGCGCTTCCGGGTCGGTAATATCGATATTCGCCTTCTCTGTCCAGCCGATCTGGGTGTAGTTGTTGTCGCGGCGGTTAAGGGGCTTGGCGCGTTTTTGCGGACCCAGCGGCGGCGGTTTGGCGCCGTCCCAGCCGATATTGCCGCACCACTCGTAGTACGGTAGGATGTAATGCCCTTCCTTGGCCATATATGGAACCACATTCGCCCAAAGCCAACGAGTGGCGGCGTGCCAAGCCCATCCGGGACGGATATAGTCGGGATCCCAGTGCTGCACATGGCCGAACTCGAGCAAATCCTTGCAATAGGTATTCATGCCCATCATTTTCATTTGGCGCGACTTGTGCCGGAACCAGCTCATCCGGTCGGCACACTGCGGATTGGAATCGTCCAATGGTCCACCGTCGGCCATTTCCTCGCGCCAGAACAAATGCCGTCGCGGCAGACCTTGAGGAGGATACTTGATTTGGGCGTACACGGCAGTTTCGTCGGGAATCTCGCAGAGGATAATGCGCGCCACGGCAATGCCGTTGGCAAGCGGTTCGTGGATGCGGCCGTATTGAGCCAAGGCAAAATCGAATCCGTCCTCGGGCTTGTGCATAACTCGCTCGACGATTATATCGCCCTTCTCGTTGCGCTTGGGCACGCCGGGCGACTGCCAAACCACATGGCGCTCACCATTGAGGTCTTCGGTCAAATCGTGAAGCGAAGTATAACAAATCCATCGCTCCCATTTCCCGCTCAACGGATAATCGAAGCTCTCGGGGTTGTTATAGACGTATTTCGGGTTCCAGCTGTCGATCGAACATCTGCCGGTGCAGAACGAACGTTTGGAATTGGTTGCGCGATTGTGGATAATGTAATTGCGCGACTCGTCCTCGGGGTATTCCATTACGACAACATAGCTGCCGTTGGCCTTCAGCCCCTTGCCTTCGCCCAGGCGCCACGCGAAAAACGAGCCTTCCTCGGGCATAATCGGCATCAACCGACATTCGCGGCCAAGAATATTGGTAACGACGCTGCCACCTTCGGGGAACTCGGTGAAACGATGGTCTTTGCGGGCGCAATCTACTACATCGATCACCTTGACCTTTCCGAAGACGTCAAGTTCTATCTCTTCAGCCGCCGCTCGCATCGTCGGCAAGGCAAGCACCAATACTGCAAGTAACTTTTTCATAACATCTAAACCTACCCAATATTTATTGAACAGCAAATCTTACAAGATGCAAACTTCATTTCACCGTCTGTCGAACCAGCTCGACAATGCGCACCGCGGCGCGTTGCACTTCGGCGCGGTCGATAGTGCCTTCGGCAAGGCCGCGGGCAATCAGCTCACGCTTCGCTTTGACCCCAGGCATAATCAGATCGTTGCCTGCGGCTTGATGACGGGCATTGTCGGCCATATTCCACCAATCTGTCATAACCATACCATCAAAGCCCCATTCGCCGCGAAGAATTCCTGTGAGCAGATCATAACTAGTCGCGGCGAATTCGCCGTTAATGCGGTTGTACGACGACATCACCGCCTTGGGACGGCCTTCTTTGACCGCGATTTCAAACGGCTTGAGATAAATCTCGCGCAATGCGCGCTCGGAAACGACGTTGTTTTCGCTGGCGCGCTCGAACTCTTGGCTGTTGACGGCAAAATGCTTGATTGTCACATGCCGCCCAGAGTAACCCACCCGTCCATCAACGACACGCTCCTGAACCCCGCGGCAAACGGCCGCGGCCATGCGCCCGGCAACGAGCGGATCTTCGGAGAAGTATTCGAAGTTGCGTCCGCAAAGCGGATTGCGTTGAATATTCAGCCCCGGCGCAAGCCAGCCGTGAATCCCAGACTTTTCCATATCCGCTCGCGTCAACTCGCCAATCTTCCGCGCGTTCGCCGTCGACCAACTCTGAGCAATGACCGTTGCCGAAGGCCATTGAATCATTTCCGCGCATTGAGGGTTGTATTTCGATTCCGGATCGCCAAAATTCCCGAGTCGCACGCCGGAAGGACCATCCGCGCAGGTCAGCGGTGGCAAACCATACTTCGGGGAAGACCATGTCTCGGCCGCCTCGCAACTTACCGAGCCGGAATAATTGCCCCCCACCCCGGTTCCGCCTTCGACCGCCGTGCCGATTTCATCGAAAATGGCGCCGTTGACGATTGAGGCGAGTTCCTGATCGTCAAGCTGAGCGACAAAATCTTCGACCGTGCGCTTGCCGGCCTTGACATCGGACCAGGAAACAAAACCGCGCTTCGCGAGTTTCTGCGCCTTCGGATAGCTGGCCGTACGATCGCCGGTAACGATACCCGAGGTCGGACATTGCTGGCGCTTGGCCGCTATAACCGCGCTTTCTTCGAGCGGCCGCGGCGGATTTTTCGGCGAAATCAGCGCCAGGTCATTCTTGGGCGGGGCTAAGCGCGTCACGGCGCGCTCGACCACTACCGTCTGGTCGATCGTGAACACGCCGGCAACGGCAGTGTCGCGAGAAGAATTGCCTACGCGCACGACGTAATCGCCCTTTTCCAGCACCCAGCAGGCATTTTGCTCGTCCCACACGGCCAGCTGAGCAAGGTCGAAAGTGATTTCGACTTCGCCCGACTCGCCGGGAGTGAGCGTAATATCGCGCGAACCGACGAGCACCTGGTAAGGCTTTTCAATCGCACCGGCAGCGGCGGAAACATAGCACTGAACGATTTCGCGGCCGCTGCGCTTACCGGTATTGGCAACCTTGGCAAAAGCACTTACAGCCTTGCCGTCGCGGAACGAAAGCTCGCGACTTGGTTCCACCGCGAAAGAAGTGTACGACAGGCCAAAGCCGAAGGGAAAACGCGGTTTGATTTGGAAGGTATCGAAATAGCGGTAGCCCACATAAATCCCCTCGTTAAAGGGGACTTCCATCGCGGCGAAGCAATCGGTCGTCGGATAATCGCGATAGCGCCGCGCCCATGTAGCGGTAAGTTTGCCGGACGGGTTGACCTTGCCCGTCAAGACATCGGCGACTGCCAGACCGGAAACCTCGCCAAGCATCGAGGTTAGCACTAGCCCCTTGATAGGATATTGCTCGAGCCACGAAGTATCAATCGGACCATATACATTCAATAGCACAATCACCTGGTCGAAATTGGCGCACGCAAGCTTGAGTAGATAATCTTCCTCCCAATGGAGCTTCCATCCTCCCGGGCCAGGGGTGGAATCTACGGATTCGCCGCTATTGCGCCCTATCGTCACGATGCACTTCATCCCGGGGCGGGCGGGACACAACGCGGCAAATTCCGGCTCCGTGACGCCTCTGAGCGGCTCGGTAAAACGTGAGGTCCACTTCCACCAGACCTTGTTCAAGTGACGGTAATTTTCTGGCTCCTTGCCAAAAAAGTCTACCATCGGCTTATACAACGCAATACCCGCTTGCTCAAGCCCCTGGGCATATTGAACCGGCAGGTGCTGCATCATATCGCCCGAGCCCCAGCCCATGCGGTGGCAATGATAGGAAGTAACCCCCAACAGCGCAACTTCTTCGCCTGGATCGAGCGGTAGCACGGCATCCTCGTTTTTGAGCAACACTATTCCCTCCGCCGCTATCTTGCGGACGACGGCGAGCTTTTCCGCACGCGTCTCGGCGGCGATGGAAACGAACGCTGTGATTGTCACCAATGAAAGGATTAGTCTTTTCATTGCTATTTCCTATGGATGGCAATTAACTGCCATGGTTTTAAAGTCTTGATCGTTAAAATGCCGTTTTCGAGCTTGGAGGTTTTGTCCGCAACGATGAATTTCACCGCCGCAGAGCCTTTTGGAAATCTGATTTTCACGTTCTTCTTCGCCACCTTGCCGGTATGCACGATTGCGTAATACTTGCCTTGGCCGCGACCGGGGGTGGCAATTTCGCGGACGAACGTCTCGGAATCGGAAGCCGCACCCGTCAGCAATTTGGAAGGCAGCGCCGGCAGGGCAAGGAAGTTCATGTTGAACTCCCGGACCGGTCCGGGGAAGCCGCGCGAAAAGGTCGAGCCAATCAAATACCCGATATTGGCAATATCGCCCTTGGCCATAGCCTCGATTTCTATCATCATCGAGGCGCGTCCGGCGCGTTCGCTATCGTTCATCTCATAGCCGACAAGCGGAACTTCTTTCCCGTCGTGAACATAGTTTTGCATATGTTCGTTAAGGGAATGGTGGCGGACGATGGTGGTCATGCCACGCGCGTCGGCATAAGCGGCAAAAGCATCAGAATCGCCCACGGAATACATACGGTTGACTGGCATGCAAAACGCGCTCAATGCATCCTTCGCAGATTCTCCGGGACGGTCCGCAGGCGCGGCATGCTGCCATTCCCACTTGCCCCAGGTGCCACAGGGTTCATTGCGCCCCTGTAGATAGGCGTGCGAAGAGACGAGCTCGTCTATCGTACGAATATGCGGTTCTTTGATGCCGGCCGCCGCGAAAGTCTTTTTCCAGAAATCGGGCGAATCGGTGGAAAAGGCCCATCGGCCAGCGAACCCCGGACCCGGCTCGCTGCCTTCGCCGTCGAAAAGCACCTGCGCGTTCTTAAGGCCTTCGTCCGCTAAGAATTTGCCAAGCGCGCCGAGGAAATCGCGGCGCTTGCGGTGCCACCAGTCAAGATAGGAATTGTAGAGAGCCTTGTCGGCGCGCAACTGCTCCTTTGTAACTGGTCGCGAGGAATTGACTTCCTTGGCGAATCGCGAACGCGTCCCCTCGCCGAAGCCGACCGGCCACGAGGCTGGACGCGTCCGGAAGAACGCACCGGCGAAATCCGCTTTGTCTTTGAAACGCAGAATCGAACCGCGCAAAAGATCCTTAGTCGCCGCGAGTGCTTCAGGATCGGTAATGTCGAGATTGCCCTTCTCGGTCCACCAAACATGTGTGTAGTTTTTTTCGTTGCCGAGAGGTTCGGCCAGCTTGCGGTAGCCGTACGCCTTCTTGCCACCGTAATCCTGTCCGAAATTTCCGTACCATTCGTAGTACGGCATCAAACTGAAACCGTATTCGCGCGAGACCATCTCGACAATGCGCCCCCACAGCGCGTTTGATTCAGCACTTGACGACCACGCCCAGTTCATGCGGATGACATTGGGGTCCCAATGCTGCACGTGACCGAATTCAAGCAAGTCCTTCATGTAGGTATTCATGCCGAGGATTTTCATCTGCCGGCACTTGTGGCGAATCCAGTCGAGCTGGTCGTCACAATGGCGTTTGCCGCGTTCGGCGTTGATGGCTCCGTTGTCGCTCATCTCCTCGCGCCAAAAGATGTGGCGGCGCGGCAGGCCTTCGGGATAGCGGATTTCGGCATAGCACCGCTTCTCGTCAGGCAGTTCGCAAAGCAGTATCCTGGCCACAGCAATGCCATGGGACGCAGGATTGTGCCGGCGCGAATATTGCGAAACAACAAAATCGAAGCCGTCCGGCGGAGAATTCCAGACCGGTTTCTTATCGACGGATGAAGAGGCGAAATCAGGCGTATGATCGGTAAGCGAATTGTACGAAACCCACCGCTGCCACCTGCCGCTTTGGGGAATGTCGAGCGATTCGGGATGATTGTCGACATGCTTGGGTTCCCAAGCATCGCCCATACAGCGTCCAGTCGAAAAACCGCGCCGCGAATCGGTGGCGCGATTGTGGATCACATAGTTGCGCGGCACATCGTCGGGATATTCCAGGACGATGACATACGCTCCGTTGGCCTTCAACCCCTTGCCCTCGCCAAGACGATAGGCAAACATGCTCGAAACCTCCCCAGGCTGCACCTCTATCGTCCGGCAGCGTCTGCCGAGTATCGTCTCAACCCGAGAGACTCCCGCGGGGCGCTCGACAAAACGGTGGTCTTTTTTCGTGCAATCCACCACGTCGAGAACCTTGACGCGACCGAACGGCTCGAGCTCGATTTCAGCGGCTGCTGCCGCCGAAATCGCGAGCGCGAACAACACCGAGAAATTACATTTCGCGGACATCATTATTAGTCCACCAAATCGACCTTAGCCCAGGTCCAGGGCTTCTTCATCGCACCTTCCTTCTTCGGATTCGGCCAGAAAAGTTCGTGCTGCGAGTTTTTCCAGTCTTCAACCACCAGCGTCAACGCCAAACCGATTTTCGCGCCAGTCTTCATTCCATTCCAACCGACAAACCGCACGGCCGGCACGAAGAACTCGGCGCGGTAGCCGCGCTCGGTCTTGACGACGGCGCTTCTGACATCCTTCATATCCGCTTCCGCCGCCGCGCCCTGCCACACTCCCTTGACGCCTTCCCGGTTGAGGCGATCGTTGATTTCCTTGTGGATTTGGCGCTGTTCGTTTTCGTTGGCCCAAAAACCGGCGAACATGTGCTTGGCTTCCGCCAGCGGACAGAACCAGAACTGGTGGTCGTACTTCGACCAAGCCTGATCTTGCTTGAACGCCACGCCTTCGGGGGTGGTGAGCATAACCTCGAAACAATCGGCCGCGCGCCAGAAGCTGCCAGGATCGGCGACGAAACAACGCGAATCGTCGACATCCAGCGCCATCGCCAACCCTTGCTCGCTCCAGGCCATGTAGATTCGGGTCGGGTCCTTGTCGCCGTTGGGTCCAATCATGAACGAATTGACGCGATACTTCTCGTCCCAATCGCCCAAATCCCCGTCAAAGGTGATCTTGCCGGCGGCCATCTTGCGCAATTGCCAGCGCCGCGGAATCACCGGCGCGTAGTCAACCTGCAGACCCCGGTCGTTGACAATCGAGAGCTTGGGATTTGCCGCGCCCGTCGCGGCAGGGTCGACCGGAGCCGACTCAACGAGCTGGAAGGTGAGCGTTTTCGTCTCTTCCGGGGCAATCTCGCCCGTCTGCACTTCCATCGGCTCGATCTTCCAGCCTGCGGGCAGCTCTGCCTTAACGACGAAGTTTTGACGCTCGGCCGACTGGTTGGTGACGTCGAGCGTAAACTCGCCGTTGAACAAAGCAGCGTGCGATTTTGCATACGCCTGGGGAACGATATCGACTTCGACGGACATCGTCTTTACCGTCTTGCCGTTCTTGCCGGTCACGGTGAACGAAGTGTTGCCGCGCTTAAGTCCGACCGGACCGATTACGTCGAAGCCGTATTCGGTGCGCCTGGACTGCCAGCCTTCCGGCGGCTGGACCGACCACTCGTATTTATCCGGACCGGTTACTTCCACCTTGATTGGCTCGCCGCCGACATTGCGCACATAAAAGTCGCTTTCAAGGTCGAGCGGACACTGACGGATCCAGTCGCTGTTCTCGTCGAGCCCGACATACCAGGTAGGGGCGACATCAAGCTTGCGCTTGCCCATAAACCCAGTAGGCTTGAGAGTGCGGCCAAACATGTCGGTTATAAGCTCAGCCTTTTCGTCTTTAATCGCAAGATCCGGTCCATCAAGCTTGATCTTGTAGGCCGCAGCTACGATCTTGCCGTCGGCGCGGACGATTTGCACCATGTGATTCGGACCGAGATTGGCCGTTCCGAGATACTCGTACTTCCCCGGAATGAACGTACGCAGCGCCGCGAAAGCCGCCGCCGAAGGCTTCGGATTTCGCCGGCGGTCGAAAATGCCGCAACCGGCGAAGAAGTAGTTAGGCGTGTCGGTATCATCGTCATAATACCAGTACCAGAACATCTTCTCGACGCCATTGCCCATCGCCAGCATCCACTTACGCTGCAGATAGGCGGCCTGTTCGATTTCAGTGACAGGCTGGCCCGCGAGCGTATCCCAGCCCCATTCCGTAACCCACAACTCGCGGAACTTGCCGTCGCAGGTGGCGGCCTTTTTCCAGTGTCGCCACATATCGCGCAGATAGGCGGGCTTGGCCTCCGACATGCCGGTGTTGAGGTTGGCCTTGGAGTATTCCGGCGCGTCCTTGCCGCAATAGCGGTGCCCGTTGACTGCATCGATATTGCGGAAATAGCCCTTCTCGACCAACTCGCGCGTCTGTTCCACGTAGATGCCGGCTAATCCGGGCGAAACGGCCTTTGCGTCCGGCCGCGCGGCGTGCAAGATGTCGCCAAAGGCCTGGCAGTAGCGTCCGTAACCGTCGAGCGAAGTCCACATCGTGCCGTCCGTCTCGTTGTCGAGCTCCCAGGCGGTAAGCTCCGGGAAGGTGCTTGTCGCCAGCGCAATCTGCCGCCGCCACTCGTTGCTCGGCGTAAAGGTTGGGTCGTTCGGGTCTTTCGAGCCTTTCTTCACGAGAATGGAGTGCATAAGGCAAGGTAGCGTCTTCATGCCCACGTCGGCCGCGCCCTTGATGATTTTCGGATACCACGGCCAGCCTGCGTATTTGCCGTCGCCGCGCGCATGATTGAGCCAGTGGAAGTTGAACGCATAATCGCGTACCCAGATGAACCCGAGCCGAGCGAAGCGCTCGTAGCCGACATAGCCGCCACCATGAACATTGATGCCGTAAATCGACGCTTCTTTCTCTTCTTCGGTAAGCTCACGCGGTTTCAGCGTGACCACATAGCGCGAACGCGAGACGATCGGCTCGGGCAAACCCTTGACTTTAATCTCGACCGTATAGCCACCGGGTTCGGTGCAGGGAAGTTTGATCTTTTGCGAAACACCGTCGACAAGTTTCATCGTCGGAATCTCGAGTTTGGTCTCGCCGCCAAGGGCGCTTACCACTTTCGCATCGAACGAAAGCTCACGCTCCTGTCCCATCCAACTGCCCGCCGCGACAGTCATCTCCACGGGGTCTTCCTGGTAGAAGAATGTATTGCCGACAACTGGGTAGATGGTCAAGAATTCATAACCGCGCTCCTCGGGCGCAATGCCGCGCATATCGGTATAAAGCCGAAGATCGTAGAAGTCGCAAATGCGGCTGACGGCGTTGGGATTGCCGCGGTCGCCCCAGTTGTCCTGACAAACATTTTCAAGCTTTACCGGGAAGCGGATGGGCATATTCATCTCTTTGCCATTTGGACCTTTCCCGCGCACGGTTTCGGGGATGATTAATTCAAAGCGCTGCCAATTGCTGGTGATTTCGAACTTCTCGCGCGGCTTGCCGGGTTTCGTGCAGTAAAGCTTGAACTTGTTGGTGTTGGCGTCGGAGAACTCAAAGGCCATCGCCCAGCTCTTGTCCGTGCCTTTGCGCGTCCACCCAGCAATCTTTACCGGACGCCCGGGCAGCATATTCTTCTTCAAAATCGCGTGCCAGCCGCCGAAATTCCGCGCCGGATAATCGATCTGGAAACGCAACGCTTTGGCGTTTTTCGGCGCGGCGGGATCGTCGGGTCGTTCGTCAAGCGTAATTATGCGCCCGGGGCAGGTCACCCACGTCCCTGCATCCCAGGCGTTTACTTCCGGGTCGCCGATGTCGCGCGAAACAATGCTCGCGCCGAACTTTACCGTCACGACCCCCCGCGGCGAATCGAAGATGATCTTGCCGTCTTGCACAGGAACTATATCGCACGAGCCATCTGGACGGGTCACGATTGCGCTGCTTGCGCCGGACGGATCCTTGACAATAAATGTCAACGGACAGGTAAAGATGCGGTCGTGCGCCTTGGCGGTGAACTTGAAGACGAGCCGCTCGGCATTGTTGGTGAGAATTTCGATATTGGCGCTATCGCGCTGGCTTTCGTATTCGACGCGCAGCGCATCGGTGGTGAGCCACAACTTGTCGCGCTCGGCGTCGAGCTTGCGCAGAATCTCCTCGAAAAGCCCAATGTCGGTCTTCAGCCAGTCGCCACCCACGCCATGCATATCAAAGTGCCCCATGCCGCCATTGGCAATTACCTTGTCGACATATTCGGAGCATTTCGCGGCATTCGCTTCGATACCATAGCCGGGACCGAAAAACGCCGGTCGGCAGTTGAGATTCATACGCGAAAGCGTACGCAACACATCATTGCTTGGAACGCTCCACTTTACTCCGCCCGTCGGACCGAAACTGACCAGGCGCGGCCACTTCTTGCCGGGAGTCCATGCGCGGATTGTTTCGTTCGCGGCCTTCAGCTCCGCCTCCAACGTCTTCATGTCGGGAATGTCGCCATGCACAAACGTGTGGTTGCCCAGTTCCACGAAATCGCTTTTCGCCGCGCTCTTCCATGCATTGGAGGCGCTGGCTACGCTATCCCATCCACCGAGAATGTAAAACGTCCCCGGTATGCGATATTTCTCAAGCATGGGAATGGCATAGTCGAGATGCGATCGACAGCCGTCATCAAAGGCGAGCTGGAAAGCCGCCCGACGGTTGCCTTGCCATTTTGCTATCTCCACCGTCGCCGAATCTTCACCTGCCACCGCTCCGAGTGCAACCACCGAGAACAAGCCTGCAATTATCTTGACCATGTCAATTCCTCCTTATACAATCTGACAAATTGTAGACAAATTATATCAAATGAAAATGCACTTGGGGCAAATTTCTAAAAAAAGAACATCCCGTCTACAAACGGGATGTTCTTTTTTTTTGATAATGCGGCAAAGCCTGGGATGAAAGCAGGGTTCTTCGCACCAGCTTCAAACCGCCAACCATCCCGTAT